>NZ_BAABWR010000011.1:0-176254 GCF_040370605.1 Aliiglaciecola sp. NS0011-25 | reverse complement strand
TGCAGCATCCATGCTGCCCGTTCCGTCGCTTAACGCTTCTGCGAAGCTAAAAACAACCGACTCCACCCCCATGTGAGAGCCAAAAGGTGCTCAACTCTGTAGCACGGGCTTCAGTCCGTGGAATATCGCCCTCTTAAAATCGTTTTAACAAAATAAATAAATCAAAATGTTACTTAACATTTTGGTTTATTCAACATGATCAATTAGACTTATGCGACTCTACATATTGCCTCACCAACAAATGGTTCGGAATAAATGTCTAAGGTTAAACTGCAAGATATCGCGATTAAAGCTGGCGTCTCCATGATGACTGTATCGAGAGTAATGAATAATGATCCTAAGGTGGGTGCAAAGACCCGTGAAAAAGTAAGTAGAATAGCTAATGAAATGCAATATAAGCCGAATATAGCCGCTCGACATTTAGCAACCTCTAAATCTTATTTCATCGGCTTGGTGTGCGAATACGCCAGTTCGTCATATGTTAATAAATTTCTAGTTGGTGGTTTACGTAAATGTCGTACATCTGGTTATCATGTTGTTTTAGACGAAACAGCCGGAGATCGCGAAAAAGCCTTAGACATAATAAAAAACCTGATTGAAGTAACCAAAGTTGATGGGTTGATTTTGCTCCCGCCTATTAGCAATATGCCGGAGGTTGTAGATTTATTATCAAATGCAAATGTTGGTTTCGTTCGTATTGCTCCCGACATTAATTTGTCCGCTAGCCACTACATTTGTATGGATGACTATCAGGCGGCATTCGACGTAACTGAGCAACTTATTAAAAGCGGCCACACTAGGATCGCGCATATTATTGGTAGCCCCAACCAAGGTGTAAGTAGATTGCGCTACCAAGGATATTTAGACGCTTTACGTTCCAATCAAAAAATGATGCCTCCTGAGTATATTGAACAAGGCGATTTCACTTACAAATCCGGCTTGGATGCGGCTAAACGATTACTGGAACTGCCGAACAAACCCGACGCGATATTTGCTGCAAATGATGAAATGGCAGCTGCTGTTGTCTCTGTTGCACACATGAAACATTTAGATGTACCGCAAGATGTTTCTATCGTAGGCTTTGATGACACCGAACTTGCCACCACAATTTGGCCCAATATTTCAACGGTTACCCAACCTATTAAAGAGATGGCCGAACTTGCTATTGATATCTTAACAACCTCGAAAGCTGACAAAACACTTAAAGCTTCTAACATGCGCCATGTACTGGACTACCGTCTGCAATTAAGAGATTCAAGTAAAAATATTGTTAAAATAACGTAAAACCGCAATTGACAAACCGAATACAACAAAATATTGTTAGCGCTAACATTTTGGTTGGGATTTTCGGTGAAATAATGAAATTAACTATAACAACGGTGTTTTTATGCTTAGTGTTTGGCTTTGTGTCTAGCTGCACACATAATAAATCGACTATTACACAGGCCAGCAATACAACGGATATTTCACTTCAGAGCGCCTTCGCTCCGCATTTCAATATTGGTGTTGCAATCAATACGCAACAGGCAAACGGCAAGGATCGTCAGTCTGTCGTAATTATAAATAGACATTTCGACACCCTGACAGCTGAAAACGATATGAAATGGGAGAGCATTCAACCTAGCTCCAACAATTTCACTTTCGAAGCCGCAGACGCTCTTGTTAATTACGCAAAGTCGACCAACAAAAACATTATTGGTCATACTCTAGTGTGGCACCAGCAGACTCCGGATTGGGTTTTCGAGGACGCAAACGGCAACCTCGCCAGTCGCGAGCTTTTACTGTCTCGAATGAAAACCCATATATTCGCTCTAGCAGGCAGATATAAAGACGATATCAAAGGCTGGGATGTGGTCAATGAAGCTTTTAACGAAGATGGTACTTTACGGGAGTCGAAGTGGTTACAAATTATAGGCGATGATTTTATAGAAAAAGCGTTTGAATACGCACATCAAGCCGCACCTAATGCCAAGCTCTATTATAACGATTATAACCTATATAAAGCGGCAAAAATGGATAGCGTAATCGCTATGGCCAAGCGTCTTAAAGCCAAAGGTATTCGTATTGACGGTATCGGCGAACAAGGTCATTACGGAGTAGAACCCCCACTTAAACAGTTGGAACTAAGTATTCAAAAAGTCGCTGCGGCGGGCTTAACCATGATGATTACTGAACTAGACATTTCCGTACTTAAATTCCCAGATGAAAACAACATGGGAGCGGATATTTCTTTAAATTTTGTGCTTCAAGACGAATACAACCCGTATGCGAATGGCATTTCCCAATCATCCTATCTTAAATTAGCTAAAGCATATAAAGATCTATTTAGATTGTTTTTAACCTATCGACAGGACATTGACAGAGTCACGTTTTGGGGTGTTTCTGATAATGATACGTGGCGCAACAATTGGCCGATGAACGGCAGAACCGATTACCCACTGTTGTTTGATCGTGACTATCAAGCTAAAGCTTTCGTGCAAGACTTAGTGGCATTAGCCAGCGAATATCAATAGTTCAGGGTAATTGCAGAATGGTTAAGGTAAGCGTTACCGAAAAAATTGGCTATGGTCTTGGCGATGCGGCAAGCAACATCGTATTCCAAGTTGTTATGGGCTTTTTACTGTATTTCTACACTGACGTATTTGGGATATCTGCAGCAGCAGTAGGCACTTTGTTTTTAGTGGTTAGAATATTCGATGCGATTACCGATCCTGTTATGGGAGGAATTGCAGATAGAACCAATACAAAGTGGGGGAAATATCGGCCCTATTTGCTGTGGTTCGCTATACCTTATGGATTACTGGCCGTTTTGGCTTTTACCACTCCAGATTTTAGTGCCACCGGTAAGCTTATCTACGCTTACATTACTTATACCTTATTGATGACCGCTTACACCGGGATTAATATCCCATACTCTGCGCTCGGCGGTGTTATGACTCCGTCTCCGACCGAACGCGCTTCGGTACAATCCTATCGATTTGCGCTAGCAATGGCAGGCGGTGCAATTGTCACCGCGAGTATGTTGCCGCTAGTTGACTTTTTTGGTCAAGGGGATGAGCAACGGGGCTTTCAGATGGCAATGGCCACCTTGTCCGTTTTTGCCGTAATCTGTTTTGTCGGTTGCTTTTCACTGACCAAAGAACGAGTAGAAATTCCGAAATCGACTACACATAATATTCTCAAAGGCATTTGGCTCGACTTTGCAAAAATGCTGCAAAATGATCAATGGCGAATCATCGCCCTTGTTAGCCTGCTATTGCTAATCAGCGTGGCGATGCGAGGCGCAACCACTCCTTATTACGTGCAATATTATTTGCAACAAGAGAGCTTAATTACGTTATTTATGACCAGCGGTATGGTTGCTGGTATAGCGGGGGCTTTAAGCGCGAATTGGCTGGTAAAAAGATTTTGCAAAGTAACACTTATGCGCATTTCTGCTCTGGGCATAGTCGTTGCCAATGGTGTGTTGTTCTTTGTGCCCCGGGATGCATGGGAAATTGCACTAGTGTTCTCAATTTTAGCCAATTTTACGCACATGATATTTACCCCTTTACTATTTTCAGCCGTACCCGACACCGTTGATTATGGCGCTAAAAAGTTAGGTCAAAGTGCGATGGCAATGGCGTTTTCTGGCCACCTCCTGATGATCAAGCTAGGTATCGCGTTGGGCGGCGCGTTTACTGGCTGGATTCTGGCCACCTCTGGCTACCAACCAAATATAGATCAAAGCGAATCAGCTTTGAACGGTATCCTGTTTTTGTATTCTGCAAGCTCTGTTATTGCCGGCCTTGTAGTATTTGCATGCATGAAATTTTACAAACTTACACGTGATTTTAAGGAAGCGTGAGAATGACAAACTCTACTCAAACAATGATACAAAATCCAATACTTCCAGGTTTCAATCCTGACCCGAGTATTGTTGCCGTTGGTGACGATTTTTACATCGCTACATCCACGTTCGAATGGTACCCAGGTGTGCAAATACATCACTCAAAAGATTTAAAAAATTGGCGATTACTAAGTCGGCCATTAAATCGAGAGGCTTTGTTGGATTTGCGTGGCGAGCCGGATTCTTGCGGAGTTTGGGCCCCGTGTCTTAGTTATCATGATGGGCTGTTTTATCTAATTTATACAGACGTAAAACGATTCGATGGCAATTTCAAAGACGCACACAACTATTTGACTACTTGCGACACTATAGATGGCGAGTGGAGTGACCCTATTTACATGAACTCTAGCGGCTTCGATCCATCTTTATTTCATGATGATGATGGCAAAAAGTGGTTCGTAAATATGGTGTGGGATCATCGCCATCAAAAGAATAGATTTGGTGGTATTTTGCTTCAAGAATATTGCCCTGTTAAAAAGCAACTTGTTGGTGAAATCAAGAATATCTTTGCCGGCAGTAAACTCGCTTGTACCGAAGCCCCTCATTTGTATAAACGAAACGGTTACTATTATTTAATCACTGCCGAAGGTGGCACCTTTTATACCCATGCGATGACGGTTGCTCGTTCTAGAAATATTGACGGTCCTTACGAGCTAGACCCTTATGGGTACTTGCTAACCGCTAAAGACAACCAACATTTAGGGCTGCAGCGGACAGGGCACGGCGATCTGTTTGAAACACCCAACGGTGAAACTTATCTTGTTCATTTGTGCGGTCGTCCATTATTAGGCGAACGACGCTGTCCACTTGGCCGTGAAACCGGTTTGCAAAAGACTTATTGGACTGAGGATGACTGGCTAAGAGTTGAAAATGCAGTCACAGATGGGCTACCCGAAATGCTAGTGCCAGCGCCGAATATGCCAGAACATCCATGGCCTGCCACTAAACATAAACATGATTTTGATACACCAGAGCTACCAATAGAATTTCAATGGTTACGTACACCGAATCCCGAGCGCTTGTTCAGTTTAAGTGCTCGACCAGGTTACATGCGTTTGATTGGCCGAGAATCAATCGGGTCGTTATACGAACATGCGTTAGTCGCCCGCAGACAACAGGCTTTTGCTTATTCAGCACAAACCGCTATGGAGTTTTCGCCAACTAATTTTCAGCAAACTGCTGGGCTTATCTGTTATTACAACAGCAATAAATTTCACTATTGTTACGTATCCATCGACGATGAAGGTAATCGTTTTGTGGATGTGATGAGTTGTTTGGGTAACCAAGACTTAACCCTCACATTTGGCCTTCGCGAGGGGCATACAGACGGTTTCATCACGGATCCCCGCTTTTTATTGCCAAACCAAGGGCCTGTATATTTAAGAGCAGATGTTGACCATCACTTACTCACCTTTTCTTTTTCAGTGGACGAAAAACACTGGACAAAACTGCCTATCAACCTTGACTACACCATTATTTCAGATGAAGCAGGCGGAGGCGATGGCTGTCATTTTACCGGGGGGTTTGTCGGTATGGCTTGCCAAGATGTGTCAGGACAGCAATGCAAAGCTGATTTTGACTATTTTGAATACATTGAATGCTAGACAGAGTGAGTGTTTTTAGACCTTTTATACGGCGGCATTTATTGGGCTGCTGGTAAGCGCATTGCCAAATAAACACAATAAAAATAAAACCATAAATAATCATACGAACTTGGAGCTTAACCGTGCAACATAATAACGAATTAGCCGAACTAAAACGTAAGAGTATAACTAGATTTAATAAATCCATGATTGCACTAGCAATAATGGGTTTTAGCAGCCAAAGCTTGGCACAAGAAGCTGGGGCAATCACCGCAGTTGAAGGCGATGATGTTGAAGTAATCAACGTCAGAGGTGTGAGATCAAGCGTCATTCAGGCGCAAGAATTAAAACGTGAAGCCGATACTTTTGTCGACGCAATAACCGCGTCGGATATTGGTGCGCTTCCTGACCGAAGCGTACTTGAGGCGATGCAACGTATTCCGGGCATTTCAATTGAACGTTTTGCCGCCGCCAATGATCCTGATCACTTTGGTGTGGAAGGCAGTGGCGCGGTCATCCGCGGCATGTCAGCAACCCGAAGTGAATTTAACGGGCGCGACTCATTTACTGCAAACTCGGGCCGTGGTCTTAGTTTCCAAGATGTCCCACCAGAATTAATGGGGTCGGTACAAGTCTATAAAAATCAGAGTGCTGATCTTATCGAAGGGGGGATTGGTGGTACTGTTAGTTTACATACTCGCCTGCCTTTTGATTCTGAAGAGCGTATTTTTGCGGTTTCAGCAGATCTCACATACAGCGACCTGATAGAAGAAACAACGCCTAGTGCTTCTGCGATGTTTAGCGACAGTTGGAATACCGACGCTGGTAAGTTCGGTTTTCTAGTTAACGTCGCTAAGTCAGAGTTAGATAGCCTGTCTCATAGTATGCAGTCAGAAGTGTTTTTAACCCGCGATGATTTAGTCGATGGACAAACTGTCCTTGCTCCTAACGGCGGCAATTTTGGGAAAAACAATATAAATCGCGAACGACAAGGGCTTGCACTCGCCGCTCAATGGGAAAGTCCTGACCGACGTACCTTAGTGACAGGCCAGTTTATGCGTTCAGACGCGACCTTGGCTTGGACAGAAAATACGTTTAGCTATCAGACTGATCAAAATAATGGCGACGAAGCTGATGGCCTAAGACGTGACACTTATCCTCTTGACGGCACGCCGGCTTATGAATTTGATGATAGCGGCACTTTCATTAATGGCACAATTACTGATCAACGTGATGGTGGTTGGCGTTCAAATGGTAGTGACCAACAGCGAGTCCCTATTGCCGCTGATTGGGGAAATCCGTCTGTACCGCAATTTGGTAATACTTATCAATCGACCACCCGTGCTAAAGAGCAACGGACGGTTGTTGATGATTACGCTTTTAATGTTAAATTTAGACCGAATGATACTTGGTCCCACGAGTTTGACATTCAGTATATCGATGCAACAACTAAAGACGATGATGTGACTTTATATTTAGGTACTCAAGCCAACTTGAGTTTGAACTTAAAAGGTGATGTTCCTCAAATCGAACTTTTAGAGCCTTGGAATGGTAACGCTGGTGGTAACGGACAAGAGAGTAATCCGGCCTTTTTCCAAACCAAATCTTCGTATTATTGGCGTTCTGCAATGGATCATTACGAACGCAGTGAAGGGGATTCGGTGGCGTTTCGCTATGATACTAAGTATACCTTCGATAGCGGTTTTTTCTCTTCGATAAAAGCCGGTGTGCGATACTCTGAACGGGAACAAACAGTGCGCTTTTCTGCATATAACTGGCAAACACTTGGTGCACTATTTAGTAATGACGTCGATGGTGATGGCTATGCCGCTGCATGGCTGGATTTACCGGCAAACGAAAGCTTGATTAACGAAGTTCAACAAGTGAGCTGGGATGATCATCATCGTGGCAACAATGTAATAGTACCTGGCGGCACAACTCTGCATCCTTCGATTGCATTAGTACAAGACTACGCTAATTGGGGAAGTCGACTTTCTGGAGTAGCTTCTGACTGGGAACCCTTGTCTGAGAGACAAATACAAAACGGTGTTGATGCCAATGGCAACCCCACTTACGAACAATTAGACGGCCCCTTTAGACCAGCTGAAACTAATACTTTTGTGGAAACAAATACCGCCGCCTATGTACGATTTGATTTTGAATCTGATGCATACAAGTTCCCATTTAATGGTAACTTTGGCGTTCGCTACGTTAAAGTCAAGCGGGAAACAGATGGCGCTGTTACCTTTCCTAACCTAATTCCTAATGATCCAGCGGATACTTCTGACCGCTTAAACTTTTTACCCGCGGATGACAGTGCCTTTGGTAACTATGGTACCGCGGTACTTAACGATGTTTACAAGGATGATTTCATTCTGCCTAGCTTTAATATAAAAGTAGAATTGGACGACGATTTAATTGCTCGCTTTGCGGTATCTAAAGCGATTGCTTACCCAGACACTGGCAACTTAAAAAACTACGTTAATATTCAAGATGGCATCTTTATCACCGACCGAACTGAACCATCAGAACCTGGTGGTGAAGCCATCATAAACAGCTCAGATGTAGTTACTTGGGAAGGGAGTTCAGGAAATCCGTATTTAGCGCCAATGGAGTCGATTCAGTATGACTTCTCTTTGGAGTGGTATTTCAGCCCCTCAAACTCACTAACCACAACGGTATTCTACAAAGATTTGAGTAACTTCTTTGTGACAGGTGCTGTAGATGAGCAGTATACCAATAATGGTGTGACGAATACCGTGCGGGTACAAAAACCGCTTAATACCGACGAAGGTACTATGCAAGGTATTGAGTTTGCTTATTCACAGTTTTTCGATTTCTTGCCAGAACCTTTTGATGGCTTAGGTATACAGGCAAACTACACTTATATTGAAGCTGAAGGTGTGCCCAATAGTAATACTTTTGAAACAGAACCTGACGGCCAACCGAAGGATGGACCAGCGGAAGCGGCATTTGAATCATTGCCGTTAGAGGGACAGTCTAAACACACTGCTAATTTAGTGCTGACTTATGAAAAGAATGATGTGTCAGCGCGCATGGCCTATAACTGGCGGTCTGCATATTTGTTAACCGCTAGGGACGTTATCGCGCCTTATAGACCCATTTATAATGAAAGTGCTGGTTTTCTTGATGGTTCGATTTTTTACAACGTAACTGACAATATTAAAGTCGGACTGCAAGCCGTTAACTTGTTAGATACAGTTACCAAGACGACCATGCAGATTGACGATGCAGGAACTAGAACTGGACGTTCTTGGTTTGTAAATGATAGACGATTCTCTTTTGTGGTTAGAGCGAATTTCTAATCTATCTAACTAAGCTGAAGAATTATGCGCAACCTATTGGTTGCGCATTTACATTCAATCATATGTTTGTAATCTTTCAGTCAGATATAACCTCAACAAAAAGTTGACCCGCTTCATTAAGTAACACAGAGTAGTTAAAGAGTAGGAGAGGTAAATGAGCGAGCACCTAATTAAAAATATTGTGATCGTGGGTGGTGGCACTTCAGGCTGGATGACGGCCGCAGCCTTGGGCACTTTACTGCGCCAAGAGGGCATGAATATCCGCTTAATAGAATCAAGTGATATTGCTAATGTAGGTGTAGGTGAAGCAACCATTCCGCAACTTAAACTATTTAATGACTTGCTTGGATTAGACGAAGATGATTTTGTCAGAAAAACCCAAGCGACCTTCAAACATGGTATCGAATTCGTTAACTGGAAGAAGTTGGATCATAGCTATATGCATCCCTTTGGTACATTAGGCTTGAATTTTGAAGGTGTGGAATTTCATCAATTTTGGTTGAAGATGGCAAAGCTCGGTAAAGCCAGCAACTTACAGGATTATTCGTTTAACAGTGTGGCCGCTAAATCGGGCAAGATGATGCGCTCAATCGATACACCGAACTCGCCACTGAATAATATCGCTTATGCTTTCCACTTCGACGCTAGTTTATATGTTAAATATCTGCGTGAAATTGCAGAAAAACATGGCGTTAAACGCACTGATGCAAAAGTCACAGAAGTGAAATTGCGTAAAGAAGACGGTTTTATAGAAAGCCTGTTGTTAGACAATGGTGAAGTGGTTGAAGGCGAGTTGTTTATTGATTGTAGTGGTTTTCGGGGCATACTAATTGAACAAGCACTGCACACCGGTTATGAAGATTGGAGTCATTGGTTGCCCTGTGATCGTGCGGTTGCTGTGCAAAGTAAAACCACCGAAGCGCCTATTCCTTATACCCGTTCAACAGCGCAAAAAGCTGGCTGGCAATGGCGCATTCCTTTGCAACATAGGGTTGGCAATGGGCATGTTTACTCCTCGAAGTTTATGAGCGATGAAGAAGCTGAGCAAATTCTACTTGAAGGTATAGATGGTGAGCCGTTAACCGCGCCACGTATCATTAGGTTTAAAACCGGCATGCGACGGAAATTCTGGAATAAAAACTGTGTGGCGATAGGTTTAGCTGGTGGTTTTATCGAACCGCTTGAGTCAACTGCAATCCACTTAGTACAAAGTGGTATTTCTCGTCTTATGAGCCTTTTCCCGTCAAAGCAGTTTTTTAAATCTGATATAGATACTTATAACCAGCAGGCTGCTTTAGAAATGGAGCGCATTCGCGACTTTATTATTCTGCACTACAAAGTTACAGAAAGGGACGATACGCCGTTTTGGGACTATGTTCGCAATATGGAAATACCAGAATATCTACAGAGAAAAATAGACTTATTTAAGGCAAATGGCCGCATATTTCGTGAAGACGAAGAATTATTTAATCAAACTAGTTGGTTAAGTGTAATGGTGGGGCAGGGTATTGTGCCCGACGGCTATCATCCTATGGTTGACGTATTGAGCGAAGAGCAAATAACAAAGCGCATGGATAACGTTAAGAGCGTGATCGAAAAATCTGTCGACTATATGCCAAGCCAAGCACAGTTTATTGCTCAACACTGTGCAGCCCCTTCAATGGATGCCAATTCTAATAATGACTAAAAGGCTGCAGCTTAGGTGTAGATGTCAATACACAAATGGCCTACACCGCTAACCTAAATTTTTTTATCTTGTAGCACTGGCTTTAGCCTGAGGCATGTCCAGCCCATGGAATGCCTCACCCGTGGCGCGTTTAGTCCCTGATATTTAACCTTAAATAAACCTTGGTTAAATTTTTAACTCATTGTTTTTATGTTCTATTTTCTGTCACATTTGTGACGCTAAATTGACTTCTATTTATCATAAATAAGTAGCAAAAATGTCATTAAGCACTTCTATCCTACGCGCAGTCTAAATTAAACAGATTGATTCTTTGGAATTGTACTGTTTGCAAATAACTTAAATAGGGTATTAGTACATGAAGTCTACCTCTACATTTCCATATGTTCTTAAAACGCTTGTCGCCGTGAGTATAGTTTCGCTTGCTGGCTGTAATAGTGACAATGAATCGTCACCTGAGGCTGAGATTACACCAACATCATATATCAACTTTACTGTTCTTCCATATCTTCAAAACCCGACATCGAGTGAAATAACCGTGAATTGGTTAAGTGACACTGATCAACCGGGCACAGTTACGATTGAAGGTATTGGTTCTTTTGTGTCTGATGTACAACTGGCTGAATCGCTAACTTATGGAACCTCTGAAGTTGAATATATTCATGGGGAAACCAATTTTGGCGAAACTCATAGTGAGGTTGCAGAAGGTGAAGCTCCGGCATCTAGTTATAAGCATTCCGTTAGAATTACAGGTTTAGAAGCTAATACTTCTTATGAATATACCGTCGAGCAACCTGAGGCTAGTGCTTTTACCGCTACGTTAACTACAGCTCCAAATCAAGGTAGTCGTGAAACTGTTAGATTTATTACTATGTCTGATATGGAGACAGAGCCGGAATCGACTGAAAAAACTGTTCGTTGGACGGCAAATGCTTTGGCGATCGGTGGTGATAAGTTAGGTACTGACCCCGATACTTATACTCGCCAGTATCCTGTTGACCAAACAACGGGTTATAAGGCTAACTTGGTTTACGCTGCGCAAAGAACGCCAGATTTTTGGGTGATCGCCGGTGACTTAGTTGAGAAAGGTGGACGACAACTCGATTGGGATGAGTTTTGGCGACATAGTGCCGGTGAGTGGGGAACGCTAGCTTCCACAACACCGATTTTTCCTGCATTAGGAAATCATGAAAATTACTGGCATCCAGATGCGCCGGGTTACAATGCTGAAGCGTCTATGTTGTCTTATGATAAATGGAATACCTATTGGGATTTGCCCACCAACGACGCGTCAGATGAACGCTACGAAAAACGATTTTATCGTGTCGACTATGGTCCTGTAACTTTAATTACCTTAGATTCATCTAATGGTAATGATGAGGATCCAAGTCAAGATACTAATTTGTTTATCAATGGTGAAGAATCACGAGTACCTGACTTTAACCAAGGAAGCGAACAATGGAATTGGGCTGTACGTGAACTTGCTAGTGCTCAAGCTGAAGGCCAAGTAATCTTTGTGCAATTCCACCACACTGCTTTTGGCACTGGTGTGCATAGTCTTCCATCGGGAAGTGCGGGTATCGCTAATGCTGAAGATAGTCAGTCTGGTGTGCCAATGCGTATTTATCAGCAGCTTTTTGAACAGTATGATGTTACCGCGGTTTTGTCTGGTCATGATGAGTTGTTGGAATATGTAAACATTAATGGCGTGAGTTACTGGGATGTCGGTTTTGCTGGCGATGGCCTTAGAGGGCCAGGATACCCGCCAACTACTGATTATGTACCTTTTGATTTATTGCCTCTCGAAGCACAGTTGACCCATTGGAGTGCCCATGGAGATGCACCTGAAGTTTGGGATGGAGAGCAGTTAATCTCTGGCGGCAAGCATTATGGATTTCTTGAAGTAGAAGTGCGCCCTTCTGGTGATTATAACTACGAAGTGGTTATGACTCCTCGCTATGTCTTCCCGGTAACCGATGAGACAGGTGCGGCTACTGGTGAGTTTGATCATCGCCAGTATGACAAAGTCGTTCGCATTATCGTCGAGCGTTAATTCGTTTAACATCTTGGATGGGTATAACTACTCATCCAAGACTTTCCCAGTTACTCAATGCCGTGGGCTAGTTAATTCGGTAGCGATTTAATTCTGAATTAATTCAGGCACTCCATTTTTCCAATCGTCCCAATTAGCCACAATAGTGTCGACCACCTTACTACCAACCAAAACAATATTTTCAACGGTTTCAGCAAAACCTCCCGCGGTTTCCCCTGGTGCTGGATCTAAGTGCTCAAGAGTGCTCTCGTTGGGATTTCCTTGGTCGAAGTTAACTGCTCCCCGAAGACTCATGACTCTATCTATTTCTACTGTTCTTGATAGAACCTGAGCTAAAGCCGTGGCTTCCATTTCAGTTATAATATAGTCATCAACAGCATATAGTTGTGTAATGTATTGCGCTTGTTTTGATAATCCAGGTCCATGAAAAAAAGTGTCGCCGGTCATATGGGTGCCGATCGTTATTGCTGGGCTGCGTCTCGCTTCTTTTTGTGGATAGCGCATGCGATAAGCATTGGCCGATTCGGAGTCTTTTAATGTCACAGATTGACTTAACCAAACACTCCATTTCAGTAATTCTGAATTAAGCTGGTAGCGACGAATATCTTCGTATCCTTTGCGTGGCATAAATGTAGGAGCGCCTGCTTGCCCTTCTTCTGCTTTCCAGCGATGACCTAAGTCATAATCTACAAGCCAACTTGCCCAGCTGACGTCACCGATAGTCCCCTTAGATGGTGGAGTACCGCCAACGCCACTGAGTATGAAATAGCTATTTGTAAAATTAAATTGCGGTGAAAGTAAAATAGCTTGCATGGACGCTGAAGAGCCTACTTTTCCCATCCCCAATACTGAGCCACAAACACCGTTTGAATTACAAAATACCGGACGATGTGCGCCTTTAACGTTTATTGGTCTACTGTCGCTAAAATAATGTTCATACCAGTGTTGGAACTCTCCGGCTTTATCACCACTGTTAGCTCCAATTTCAAACATGGCCGCGATAAATACTCTAACTTCGATTGTTTTGTGTTTGTCGTTCGCTTGCGCTTGTATCGATAAAAAATACCAGATACATAGAAGGACGATTTTTGATGGAAGTATCCTTATCATCTTGTCACTCACCTTTTTGATTCAATTTAATGCTGCAACTCTGCAATAGCGTATATTAAAACTAAAATTACATCTAAAGTTTATACTCAGTGATTACGCTTGCTTTGCGTTATTCATAAATGTCAGATTTCAGGAGCTAATATGAACGAAAATGAAAAGCTAAATTATGTGGAATTTCCTGCAAAAAATCTAAGTGCCACCAAACAGTTTTTTAGTGCGGTATTCAATTGGCAGTTTGTTGATTATGGTCCTGAATACACGTCGTTTTCGAATCAAGGGCTTGATGGCGGGTTTTATCAAGCTGAGCTTTGTAACATACCTGAAAATGGCGGTGCACTTTTAGTATTTTACAGCAGCGATATACAAGCAACATTACAAAAAATAAAATCACAAAATGGCAAGATCATTCGTCCTATTTTTGATTTTCCCGGAGGTTGCCGTTTTCATTTTAGTGAACCCAGCGGTAATGAGTTTGCAGTCTGGTCTGAAAGCCAATAAACACGGCTTTATCAGGTATATTTAAGTATATAAAGGTATTGAAATATAACGGGATTATGTTGCATCCGTGTTAATAAAGTGACAGTTTATGTCTACTTTAAAACACGATTAAAAACTTTTTGAAATATTCAGATTAAAAAGTTCTTTAAATCAGCCATTGATCGTAAATTAGGCATTGAGATCGTAGAGCGGATACTTTAATATCCGACATCAGGTGTCAAATACTTTCAAGGAAAAGTGATGAGAAAAAGTTTAATTGGATTAGCAGTAGCTGCAGCAGTCGCTTCTGTTAGCGTACAAGCTCAGCAAGAGCAACAAGGTGGAGCTGGCGCAAGCGGCGGTGCATTTGGTGGTGTTGCTGGTGGTACTATCGCTGCTGGTGTTGTTGGCGCTACTATTTTAGCGGGTGTGATTTCAAATTCGAATGGTGATGCTCCAGAGCGTCCTATTACTGTTCCACCTACGCCTACACCTACGTGTGAAGGCGATGATGATTTAGTTGACGGTGTATGTATCGGTACCACTATTACAGTGACTACTACTGGAACTGGAACTAGTACATCAACTGTAACTGTTCCTGTTACTTATACTTACTCGCCTTCGATCTAAGTTTAGTAAAAGATTTAAAGCCGCCTTTGGGCGGCTTTTTTATTGGTTGTGAATATCTATTATGGATAACAATGAAAATAACTTTTAGCTTATTAGTATGTAGTGCACTTTTTCTGTCGGCTTGCTCTTCTACACAAAGAGCTTATAAACAAAACATAGAATTGTATTTTAGTAGTAAACAAAGTGTTACTTTAACTAAAGATACCGTTTTAGAAACCCCCATTGATCTCATATACATAAAAGCGGGTGAACGTCCATACGCTACTATGGCACTGGCTTTTATCGAAAACAGTCGATATAAATGGGTTTCCGCAGATAATGCAGTATTGGTTACTCAAAATGGAAGGTTGGAACGTACTTTAGGTCTAAAAAACAATTTAATTTATGTGGCTAACTTAGATGCTGATCCTATGGTGTCAAAAAGTGATGTAGCAGAAAATGCGAATTGGAATAGTTATTTAGATTTTGACCCACATCAGTATGGGGTGAGATTGTATTCAGAGTTTAAACGTCAAGAGAATATACCCCTGACAATTCTGGATCAGCAATTTACAACCACTAAAGTAATAGAAAACGTCACAACTCAAAGTGTCGAAACTGCTTCAGATAGTTGGCAGAATGTGTATTGGTATCATACTCAAACTGGACAGTTATTGCGTTCTTCACAACAGTTCTCTGGCTCATCTGAGCGTTACGAAATACAATATGTTAGCAGGGCTATGAGATTGCTGGAGTCTACTAATGAATAGATTAAAAAGCCTTTTCACAGTTATCTTGTTTTCATTCTGCATTAATAACTATGCGAATTCCCAAGTCGAAGTTACGGTTAATGGCAATATTTTGAACTTTGCTGAAAACCCCAGATTGAATCAAGTTTTAGAATCAATTGCCCTGGAGCAAAATTGGTATTGGCGTGCTAGTCAGTTATTTAAATTGGATTCCGACATAGCTGAAAAAAGCAGACAGGAACTGGTTAAACAGCTTTCGGTTAAATCAAAGGTTGCTGATTCAGCTACATTTAACCAACTTATAAAACAAATAGAAAGCTGGACACTCGCACAGCGGATCGACATTGCCATCGATTACGATTTGGCGCGGTTTCAACTAAATCATAATCCACTATTCGATGATGGAAAATACCGTTTAACCCTTAGTAAACGAATGACCACTCTGTTTATTTTCGGCGCTGTGTCACAGCCAAGTACGATTGAATATGAGAATAATCAGTGTATCGAAAACATCGTGGCGCAAATTAGTAAAACAGAATCTGCCGATGCAAACATTGTTTATGCAATTCAACCTGACGGCGTTATTCGTCAATTACCTGTAGCCTATTGGAACCAAAAATGCCACCAGGTGATGCCCGGTACACAACTTTATATTCCTTTGGTAGAGTCCCAATGGTTTGCAGATAATAGTCAGCTCAATCAGCTTATCGCTGAACTTGCAGTAAATAGGGTAGTCATTGAATGATCACAATTAAAAGGATGTTAGCTCTTGTTGTAATGACTAACGCCGCGTTAATTAGTTTTATTACATCAACTGCATATGCCTCTGAGCAATCGTTTGACGACGATAATGGAGATGTGTCGCAAATGATTAGGGGCGGAGCCGGTTTAATACAGACTCCCACAGCGCGGATGGCTAAAGAAGGCTCGTTCACTTTAAACTATAACGATATTGATCAATATCGATTTTGGTCAGCAAGCCTGCAGCTTTTCCCGTGGATGGAGTCTACAGTTCGTTATACCGACGTAAGAACACAACTTTATAGCCAAGATCCAAGCTTTAGTGGTGATCAAACCCTAAAAGACAAAGGCATTGATGTTAAGTTTCGACTGATTAAAGAAAGCTATTATTTACCTGATGTTTCATTTGGTTTAACGGATATCGGTGGAACCGGTTTCTTTAGCAGTGAGTTTATTAACTTTAGTAAAAATCTTGGCCCCTTTGACATACATCTTGGTGTAGGTACCGGTTACCTTGGCGCAGGTGGAAATATCACTAACCCACTGTGTGAAATTAAGGATTCATTTTGTGAGCGTCCTGGTGGATTTGGTGGTCGAGGTGGAAAAATTGACTACAACGAGTTCTTCAAAGGTCCAGCGTCGGTTTTTGGTGGCATTGAGTATAGAACACCTATTGAGGGGCTAACCCTTAAGCTAGAATATGACGGTAATGATTATGTAAATGACCGTGCTGGAACGCTAGAACAAGACAGTGAGTGGAATGTTGGCGCGGTTTATAAATACAATAATTGGGACTTTAACGTAAGTTATCAAAGGGGCAATACCTTTGGTTTTGGCGTGTCATACAACTTCAATATGCACACGGTTAAACAACATAAATTTGATCGCCCACCTAGAGAGCTGAACAATGCGAAACCGGCAGAATCAATTGAAACGATTAACCGTGATCGCCTGTATGCTGATTTAGTAAATGAAGGCAGTTTTATCATTAATGCTACTCATACTGGTGAAGACGAAATGACGTTTTACGGAACTCAGTTAGGTTACCGTGATCATGATGAGGCAACTCAGCGCGTTGGTAGAATATTAGCTTCCGAGTTACCTGATTCTATTAAAACCTATAAGTTGGTGGATACATTGGCCAACATTCCATTACTCGAAACGAAAATAGATGCGCAAGAATTTAAAGTTGCCGCAAACTATCAGCGTTTAGAAACTGATATTCAATCAGCATACGTTCGTCAAAACCCTACTCAATCCACAGTCGATAATTACCACCCCAAAGATTACTCTGGGGCGTTTTTCAATATGGAAAGCTTTTGGATTCAAACTTTTGGTAATCCAGAGGATTTTTACCTTTATCAAGGTGGTGCATATCTTAACGGCGGTTACCAATTTAATCCAAACTTCTCTGTTCGTGGTGGGTTGAAAGTGACTGTGCTTGAAAACTTCGATAAGTTTAATTTTTTAGTCGACTCTGAAACCTCGCATCTACCTAGAGTGCGCACGCAAGTTCGAGAATATGTAACGCGCAGTAAAGTGACTATGGAAAATGCGTACCTGCATTGGTTCGATAAAATTGCAGAAGATACTTATGCGCAAGTGTATGGTGGTTATTTAGAGACCATGTTTGGTGGTGTGGGTACCGAGGTGCTATATCGCCCTGTAGATAGCAGCCTAGCGTTTGGAGTTGATCTAAACTACGTACAACAACGTGACTTTAATAACGAAACAGGGTTCTTCGATTATAAAGCCTTCACTGGTCATGCGAGTGTTTATTGGACGCCTGAATTTTTACCTGACATGCAGCTAACCGTAAATGCTGGTCAGTTCTTGGCAAAAGATAAAGGCGTTAATATCGATGTAGCTAAACGTTTTGACAGTGGCATTATTGTGGGTGCCTATGCCGCATTTACTAATGTATCAGCTGAGGAATATGGAGAAGGTAGCTTTACCAAAGGATTCTATATTTCCATACCATTTGATCTCTTCTCGTTAGCGCCAGCTAAAGGGCGTGGAAAAATTCCATGGATTCCTATTGGCCGTGATGGCGGGCAAATGTTGCAACGCCCAGTTAAGTTGAAAAATTTGACCGAAGCGAGAGCACCATTTTACGATTAGGATAAAATGATAAGCGGTCCCTAATATTCTGATTGCAAAGTATTAGGGGCTTTAGCGCTCAGATTTTTAGGTTTAAACATGTCAACTAAGTACACTCGAAACGATTATAAAGTTTTTTATCCTATGCAAACCCGCTGGGCTGATAACGATATCTATGGGCATGTTAATAATGTTCAGTATTACGCTTATTTCGACACTGCAGTTAACCGTTATTTAATTGAAGAAGGCGGTTTGAATATTCATAGCGATGCAGTGGTGGGCTTTGTTGTTGAATCAAAATGTCAGTACTTTTCTGCCATTGCGTATCCACAATCTTTGCAAATTGGTTTGCGAGTTTCTCGTTTAGGCAATAGCTCGGTTACCTATGAAATTGGAATTTTTGTTGAGGGAGAGAGTTCACCGTCAGCACAAGGTCATTTTGTGCATGTGTTTGTTGAACAACAAACTAACAAGAGTACTGCTATTCCTTCGAATATTCTTGAAGCCCTTAAATTGATTCAGGTTGAGTAGTCCGTTTTATTGACGTTAATCAGTCTTCAATGGAAATCTCTGGAAGTGGTATTTAAATCTTCCAGTAAGTGACTCAAGTCAGTAATTTTCCCTGCAATGATATGAGTGACATCACCATCGCCACGCTCCAAAATACCGCTAACTTTGATTATTTTTGATTTTAAAAAAGCCTTTTTTTGTGCCCGAGCGGTAGCCTGCCATACCACTACATTGCAACAACCCGTATCATCTTCTAAGGTAATAAAGGTTACTCCTGCTGCGGTGCCTGGTGCTTGTCTACCAATGACCACACCGATAACATTGACTACAGATTTATGCTGCTTTTCAGCCAATTGCTTTGCCGCTGTGTACTTACCTAATTTCCCCGCATTACGTAATAATTTTATCGGATGATGGGTTAACGACATGCTTGTTGCCGCATAGTCTTCAACCATTTCCTCTACATCTGTTGGTGCAACATCAAATAAGAATGATTGTTCCTGATTTTTGAACAAGGGTAATTCCGACTCACTCTCCATTAATGCCCAGCGTGCTTTATAGCGATTCTGGGCCAGTGAGGATAGTGCATTGGCGCTGGCAAGGGCTTCCATATGATCGCGCTGAACTGACAACTGTTTTAGTTCAACAACAGATTTATAGCCGTTTTGGGGGCGTTGATTAACCAGTAGTTGTGCAGCACTCTTCGACAAGCCTTTGATCATGCGTAATCCTAGACGTATGGCGAAGGTGTCCCCATCTTTTTGCAAGATATGATCATAATCAGAGTGATTGATGCAGATGGGGAGTATCTTGATGTGATGGCGCTTCGCGTCTTGAATTAATTGTGCTGGTGGATAAAAACCCATGGGCCAACTATTCAACAGACCCACGTAAAATGCCTGCGGGTAATAATACTTAAGCCAAGATGACACGTAGGCAAGTACCGCAAATGATGCCGAGTGGGATTCTGGAAATCCATATTCACCAAAGCCACATATTTGGTTGAATATACGTTGGGCATAATCTTGCGTATAACCTCGTTCAAGCATGCCATTGATGAGTTTGTGTTGGAATTGCATGAGTTGTCCGTTTTTCTTCCAACTTGCCATTGCTCGTCTAAGTTGATCGGCTTCGCCACCGCTAAAACCAGCAGCGACCATAGCCAGTTGAATAACCTGCTCCTGAAAAATGGGTACACCCATGGTTCGACTAAGCACCCCAGCGACTTCTTCTGAGGGATATTCGATAGGCTCCTTGCCATCACGTCTGCGTAAAAATGGATGAACCATGTCACCTTGGATAGGCCCAGGCCTGACAATCGCAATTTGAATCACCAAATCATAATAGGTTTTCGGCTTAAGGCGAGGCAGCATGCTCATTTGCGCACGGGATTCGATTTGAAAAACCCCAACCGTATCGGCTTGTTGAATCATTTTGTAGACTTGTGGATCATCTTCGAGTTTGGTGATCTGCGCTATGCTGAGGGAGTGACCATAGTGCTTTTCGACTAATTGAAAAGATTTACGAATGGCAGTGAGCATACCTAAGGCCAACACATCGACTTTCAATAATCCTAGGCTTTCCAGATCGTCTTTATCCCATTGTATGACGCTGCGCTCTGCCATGGCCGCATTTTCAATAGGTACAAGCTGATATAAAGGACCTGATGAAATAATAAAACCTCCTACATGTTGGGATAGGTGTCTTGGAAAACCCATTATTTCATTGACCAAAGAGATGAAGTGTTTACCTTTTACTGAGGCAGGATCTAGACCTAATTCGGCAATTTGTGCCTGCCAATTTAGACCGCTGTCTCGACGGTTAATATTTTTAATAAAAAAGTCTAGCTGGGTTTCGTTTATCCCCAATGCCTTACCCACTTCCCGTAACGCACTTTTGAAACGGTAGCAGGATACGGTTGCCGCTATGGCGGTGCGTTCCCGTCCATATTTAGTATAGATATATTGAATTACCTCTTCTCTGCGTTGGTGTTCAAAGTCGACATCAATATCAGGGGGCTCATCTCGCTCTTTGGAAATGAAGCGTTCAAATAGCACGTTAATTTGACGAGGATCGACAGAAGTGATCTCTAAACAATAACAAACTACGGAATTCGCCGCCGAACCCCGTCCTTGATATAAAATCTGTTGAGACTGCGCAAATTGCACTACATCATAAATAGTGAGAAAAAAGAATTCATATTCTTGTTCCTCAATGAGTACCAATTCTTTTTCAATAATATTACGAATGTCAGGTTTTATGCCTTCTGGAAAGCGTTTTTGAATACCTACTTCGACTAAGTCTCTAAGGTGTTGTTGGGGGGATTTTCCTTCAGGAATAAGTTCTGCAGGATACTCATAACGCAGCTCTCGCATATTAAAATTGCACATACGGGCAACTTCTACTGAGTTATCCAGCCAACTCCGTTTGAAAAGCTTGTTGAGCTTGTCATGACTACGTAAACAACGTTCACTATTGGATAGTAGTTTACGACCAAGCGCGGCCACCGTAGTACGGTGTTTGATGGCGCTGAGCAGATGCTGTAAAGGGAGGCGACTTGGATTGTGCATTAGCACACCGCCGCAAGCACAGATTGGAAGATCAAATAACTGGCTGAGCTTTTCATAATGGTCGAGCATCGATTGCTCATTGGCAGTGAGGTGACGTTGGGCGGCGATCCATAAACGATTTTTATAGTGCTTTTTTAACCAATTTGCCCAAGGTTCATCAACATTTAGTTTGCCATTGGGCAGCCACAACATTAAGCAATGTTTAATGGTTTTAAGATCCCATTTAGCCAAGCTATATTCACCTTTAGGTGAGCGTCGTCTAGCATTTGTAATGATTCGACATAATTCAGCATAAGCTTCCCGGTTAGGGCATAACAAAACACACCGCAAGCTGTCATCTAGTTTAAAATAACTGCCTACGATGAGTTTAATTGCAAGCTTGTGATCTTTAATTTCGGTGTAAGCCCTTACTACCCCTGCAACAGAACATTCATCGGTTATTGCTATTGCTTCATAGCCTAAAAAATGCGCTTGCTGAATGAGTTCCTGAGGATGGGAAGCACCATGCAAAAAGCTAAAATTAGACTGGCAGAATAACTCAGCGTAGGCCATAGATTGGTCTCTAACTTATCTTTTTAACGAGCACGTTAGCTAAAAAAACCATGGGCAAACCACAAGCTATTACTGGTACGATATATCCATAGCCACTGGCCATGTTGATTACGCGCGATGAAATAGTCTCGGGTGATTGCTTGGTTGTCCCACCATCCAGTACTTATGCGTTCTGGCCCATGTATGATGGATACTTTTTCTGTTAATGGTTGTGGTGTTTGCAGCATAAAGCTTGGTCGTAATGGGTAGGTCGAAATGTGTTTAGGTGTTGTTTCCAGTTGGGGTTGCACATATTTATTTACTTTTTCGGGGCGAAAATCATCATCTAACATCACCTGCGAAATCGCCTCTTCTCCTAGCTTGGCTTGTAGCAATGAGATTAATTGTAAATACGTGAGAGTACCCTTGCTGGCACTGAATAAATCGCCTTTATCGGGGCTACGTAATTGGGTTTCGGCGGTACTTAGCTCTAGTGCAAATATGGGCGCTTGTAAAACTAAGTTGTCCAATTTCAATATGCTAAGATTAACCCACTTGTCAGCTTGGTATTCTCCTTGCGCAGAACCTACCTCTAAGGTGAGTGCTTTATTATCTCGTTGATAGAAAGTAAAAATAATCTTCTGAGTAAGCAAATCCCGTATTTTTAAAAACTGCTCTAATGCAGTTAACAACAGTTTTATTGGTGATAGAAGTGTGTCGGTATGACTTATCTCATAAAGTAGTTCTAAGTAACGTTGAAACTTAGATTGGGGATGGTAGAAATCCATTGGATGATGAAATTCACCACTTAGTCTACCCAAGTAAGTCACCAAATCTATATCAAAACGCTTGGCGACATCCTTTAATGGCACTGCCATTAGATCGGCAAGAGTGTGGATACCGACTCTAGCTAACTTGGTAACGGTTTTCTTATCTAATTCAGAGTCAACTAGTTGTCGAATACCAATTTGGTGTTGCAACATAGGTAGATGGTCGCTGACTTGATTCCACGCCGTTCGGGCTAGGATACGGGCAGCATAAGGGGATTGTCCGCTGGCATAATAATATTTTACCTGGAACTCTTTTAGTTGGTTTTTAACAACCCGCCAATAGCCATTAAGTCCGCCGTACAACATCAGCATATTGTGTATTCGTAACAGCAAGCCATTTGGCGGAAACAGACAGATATCAGAGGTGACTAGATACAAGTGTTCGGCTATCTCAACTAATTTTTTTTGCTCTATATCACTTTTATAGGGCAACACCTGGAGGTGTTGATCTAGTGCCGCGGCGGTTCCCAATCCCATTCCTGTGCGAATACCGGCATCAATAGCAGCTTGATTTAATTGCAATACGCAATTTGTTTGATGATGCAATATGACCAATGAGTGCTGAGTATTGATCTGCCCGCTAGTGTCTTCAACACGCCTTTGCTGAGGCGATGGAATTGCATGACATACACTGTCTAATTGCAAATGAGGAAAGTGTAAATATAACCAAAGAGATTGCATATTAGCTGACTTTAGCCCGTGGAAATGTCAGCACATTAGTGGCGCGTTGGTTGAGTGCTAATTCAGGCCAAATGTGGCTCATATTGAGATTAAATGGCTGGGCTGGCCAACCGCCTTTACGTTTGGTAATTTGCACCTCTAAGCCCTGTTCATGAGCACTGAGTTTCATCGCTAGGCTCACCGGTAACGACAAACTTAATTGTCGATTTTGACGCACTACAAAATGTAAAGCGTCACCTTGTTCAGCGGCTAGTTGTAGACGTTTGGTTTGGGCGATTTCAAGCTGTTGATGCCACATTAGGACACTATGGCAGCAGCCGCTCTTAAGGCATTGCTCGGCACTCCAAAGCGCATGCTCTGCACTATTTGGTTGAACAATTAGAACCTGTTCAAGTGTGATCCCAAATTCCGCCAACATTTCTCCGTTAATTTGCATCGGAGGCGCAATAAACACCAATAAGCGCTTATGCTGCTGACGATATCGCAAAGCTGGCAATAACAAACGTAATTCGCCGATGCCTATGGGAGTATGGATATCAATCATTCCCGATTGTGGGAAGCCGCCTTGAAGTGCTTCATCAAGTTCTTCATAACCTGTACTTTCGGAGGTCAGGCACTGTTCTTGTTGATTGCCTTGCCATACTAAGCGTTTATTTTTTAGTTGTTCCAATAGTGTGTTCATAAATAACTTAAACTCCGGATAAGTACCGCATCTCGACAATGCTATTTTTACGCCTACGGCGTTGGAGGTTCTAAAAATAGTCCGCTATTACGTGCAAACCCCCGCTCTACTATCCATAACAATTTTATTATCGAGCATAATAAACAGGTATAATTTATACTGTATTTATGTACAGTATATTGATCAATTTCATAGATGCAAGTTTTGCTGTAAGTTGAAGCAATAGTTATTATGATGGACCGCTGTAATACCAAAGAGCATAAAAGGTAGGTTATGAATTATTGGTTATTTAAGAGTGAACCAGATGCATTTAGCATCGACGATTTAGCGAATAAGGCCAATCAAACAGAGCATTGGGATGGTATTCGTAATTATCAGGCTCGCAACTTTTTGCGGGATAAAGTGCAACTTGGTGATCAAGTATTCATATATCATTCTAGTTGTAAAAATGTCGGAATAGCAGGTTTGGCCGAAGTGGTGAAGGGCGCTTATCCAGATCATACTCAGTTTGACCCAGAGTCAAAATACTATGATCCGAAATCAGATCCTGAGCAGCCTAGATGGTATATGGTAGATGTTAAATTGGTTAAAAAATTCAATCAAATCCTGAGCTTAAAAAGCATAAAGGCGATGCCGCAGATACAACAAATTGGTCTGGTTCAAAAAGGCCATCGTTTGTCTATTATGCCCGTGAATGCAGAAGAGTTCGCTTATTTGCTTAAAGAGTGTAACGAACTTTAATTAAAAATAGATTGCAGAGCATTGAAGCTCTGCATATTTTACAAATTATGACTTTTTCTGTTGTTCAATAAATAAAGCAATATTTTCTCTAAGTACAGACAGTGGGATAGAGCCGTACTCCAACACTGCATCATGAAATGCACGTAAATCAAACTTATCACCAAGGGCTTCTTCAGCTTCAGCGCGTAATTTTTTAATCTCTAACTCGCCAATTTTATAGGCTAGCGCCTGTGCTGGCCAAGAGATATAACGGTCGATTTCAGTGGTCACGTTGTGTTCTGAAAGCGCTGTATTCTCTAGCATATAATCTAAAGCGCGCTGTCGCGACCAACCTTTTATGTGCATACCGGTATCAACCACCAAACGGCACGCTCGCCACATTTCATAACTCAAGCGACCAAATTCTTCGTAGGGTGTTTGATAAATTCCCACTTCTTTGCCCAGAAACTCAGAGTACAAGCCCCAGCCTTCACCAAAAGCTGAAATGTAAGTGTAACGACGTACATTTGGTAAATCACTCATCTCTGATGCAAGTGAGATTTGTAAATGATGGCCCGGAACCGCTTCATGCATTGTCAGTGCAGGGATAGCATATAAAGGTCGTTTATCTAATGCGTAGGTGTTTACCCAGTAATAACCAGGTTCATCGTCACGCCTTGGTGATACATATCTGCCTGTGGTGTATTTCGGTGCAATGGCATCAGGAACGGGGGCTACGCCGTAAGGAGTACGAGGTAGCTTGTAAAACAGCTTAGGCAACTGCGCATCCATGCGTTTAGCTACGTAAGATGCGTGTTTCAACAGTTCAACTGGCGTTTTTGCATAAAATTGCGGGTCGGTACGTAAGAATTGGATAAATTCATTAATACTACCTTGGAACTCTAATTCATCCACAATGCTCTGCATTTGGGCTCGTATACGCGCTACTTCTGTTAATCCCAGTTGATGGATTTCATCCACTGAAAGATCTGTAGTGGTATAATATTGGGCGCGATTTTGGTACATCTGTTCGCCGTTAGGCCAAGATTTAGAAGCCACATCTGACTTTGCTTTAGGAATATAATCGGTGACTAAAAAATCGTAAAAGTGTTGATAAGCACCCATAACATCTTGTTTGATAACTTGCTTCGCTTCTATTATTAATGCACGTTTTTGTGCCTCAGAAACATTGATATCATCGATTTTTAGGAAGGGGCTGTAAAATGTATTTTCTTCTACCTGGCCGTTAAAAAAACTCTCAACCGACTTTTCAAAACCCAGCATAACCGTTTTGGGTTGAACCATTCCCACTTCCATCCCTTTTTTCATCCACGCAATTTGTTGCGCAAAATAAGCGGGGATTAAACGAAGTCGAGTGAGATAATTTTGGTAGTCTTTTAGATCCGCGAAGCGACTCGAACGGGGGAGTCCAGCCATTGCACTATGAAAACCGTACTCCGACGTTAACGGTACATAATGTGCGTTGAAACGATATTCATCGACATAATTTTGCACCCGATAACGCTGCATCAGCAAATTAATTTGATCTGTTCGAGCTAACTGCTGTTTATCTATTTGGTCTAGTTGGTTTAAGAATTTTTTGAATTGAGAGTTTTGTTTGGCGAGCCCATCAGGCGAAATATCGGCAAGTTTGTCATCGAAGTCATGTACTCCTTGAGAGCTTGCGTAAACAGGTGATATAGATAGCTCGTATTGCCAAATATCATCCATCAATTGAAGTAATTTTTGCTGTTCAGATGCGGTAACTGGAAGGCATAGAAACAGCAAGAAAAATATCGATACTCTGTTCAAAACTATATGCATGTTGGACTTTTTCCTAATTATTATAGTTACAGCTTAAGGCAAAACGGCTCCAATACAAAACGTACTGAAACTGTAATTGACGGTATGTTAGGTGCTGTACGGAAAAGTACTAATTTTTAGGTGTGTAAATCGGACTCGGAAATGCCGTTACTTTATCTGACAATTCAGTAATTTTTGCCGTACCTTGTTTCTTCACTTCGTCAATTCTTAACACGCTGTGCATAGGTATATAAGTGTGTTTTACATCAGCAAATTCGGTTTTTAATTTTTCGTGGCTCGGGTCTAATACCAGCGTTGTGTGGGTATCCCAGACAAAATCACCTATCTCTACAAATCCAAACATACTGCCTTGACTGACTTCACGTACATAAACTTCATAACGTTCGCCATTACTAACAAACTGTACCCTAAATAAAGGATTTTTAGTTGTCATCTTACTCACTTTTAGATATCAAAACGGGCATGAATTCTAACGACAACTGAGACAATCGCCAAGTGAAATTCGAAGGCTATTGATAAAACCATATAGGTTATTAAATATGAAAACCAGAAGTGAGAAGACTAGGCTATTTAATTAAGGTTTCAGTGGCCCTAAAATGGCCTGAGTAGCCAACATTAGTTCATCAGTGTCACCGGCTAAAATCCCATTAACGGCAAATCCTTGTACGTAACTGCATAACTGTAAACCGGTGGACTCAATATTGATATCCTGCCTAACTTCTCCTAGTTTTTGGGCTTTTTCCAAACAACCAATAAAGTCAATCTGGAGACGATCCAGATAATGCCGACCAATATCTCGGATCTTGAGGTCATCGAAGCCTAATTCAGTAATAATATTAATTAACAAACAGCCTCGACCTCTAACCAAATCAATATAAGCTGAGAAAAAACCTTGAATAGAAAGCATACCTTGGTTGTGTTCTAGGTGTGAAAACGCTTTGGATAAATGCTGCTCTTGATAATGGGCTAGCACAATATATAAAAACTGCTGTTTAGAACCGAATTCAATATAGAATCCACGTCGGTTAAAATCGGTTCTGGCGATAATTTCGTCCATTGCAGCACCATGATAACCATGCTCCAAGAAGACCGCAATTGCTTGTTCAAGCACCTCTTCAACGTTGTATAGGGCCTTACGAGGCATATCAAATTCGCTTAAATAAAAAAGAACATGTGTTCTTTATAGGTTAGTCGAGAATTAGATTGTGTCAAGACATTGTATTAGGAGCTTTAGCCTTTGAGCTATGTTCGATTTTTTGCGGGTACAAATTGTAGCAGGGGCTTTAGCCTTTGAGCTATGTTCGATTTTTTGCGAGCATAAATTGTATTAGGGGCTTTAGCCTTTGCGCTATGTTCGATTTTCTGCGGGTATAAATTGTAGCAGGGGCTTTAGCCCCTGACTGGTGTCCGGTTTCCAGATTGAATAAACATCAAGCAACCGGATTATATTATCGAAACGAATTTAAGAAAAAAACTGTTTGTTGATGAACTGCCAAGTTTCTTTAAAATCTTCGGTGGGGCGGCGTTTGAAATCACTACGGATAAACAAATTAATACGACCGTCGGTATAGCAGATCAGCATATTTGCAATCACACCTTCATCCGCAGGTAATGATTTTCCTTCACGAAGTTTACGTTCTCTTAAAACCTGTTTTATTTGCGTTTCAAGGCGCTCAAAAATCTGTGCAATTCTGCCACGTAAACGTTCCTGCTCTCCCATTAAGGCATCACCGTTCAAAATGCGGGTAATACCTGGATTTTTTTCTGAGAAACCTAAAATCAAATGAATAATCAATTGAATACGCACAGCGCTATCTTTTTCTTCATTAATAATTTTATTGATACGTGAAAACAAGGTTTCTTCGATAAACTCAATTAAACCTTCAAACATCCGTGCTTTACTGGGAAAGTGGCGGTATAAAGCAGCCTCTGACACGCCTACTTCTGTTGCCAATTTAGCCGTAGTGATACGCTGTCCAGGGTTGTTTTCTAGCATACTTGCTAGACATTGCAGAATTTGCGCTCTGCGGTTTGGACGTTTAATCGCGGGCATTAATCATGTCTCCCTGTCTGTAGGACCATATTATTATTCTTAGAGTTATTTTGTTGCATGTTTATTTCTATATTTTTCAGATACTAATTGCATCAATTTAAAAGCAAGTTGCTTTTTATCGGCAACATCGAGAGATTTTTCACCCTCTTTCCAAAAAACCGTCAAAGCATTTTGATCACTATTGAATCCAATGTTGCTATTTGAAACATCATTAGCAGCGATCATATCAAGCTGTTTACGCTCCAGCTTTTCTTTTGCATAACGACTAACGTCTTGTGTTTCGGCAGCGAAGCCGACAGTGAACACTGACCGTTGTTGTTTTGCGACATCTGCAAGAATATCAGGGTTTTTAGTAAAAGTAAGGGTCAACTCTTGATTGTTCTTCTTGATTTTTTGATTTACCGCTTCTAAAGGACGATAGTCGGCTACGGCTGCACAGCCAATGAAAATATCCGCGCTTTGTATATTTCCCATAACGGCATCATGCATTTGTTGCGCACTTTCAACATTAATCAGGTTCGCTTTGTTAGGAGCGCTTAAATTTACTGGGCCACTCACCAAAGTCACTTCAGCACCCATGGCTATTGCCGCATTGGCTAGTGCATAACCCATTTTGCCCGAGCTGTGGTTGCTGATGTAACGCACGGGATCAATTGCTTCTCGGGTCGGTCCTGCCGTAATCACTATTTTTTTGCCAGTCAAGCATTGAGGCGGCTTGGGTTGGGTGATTAGGTCTGCCAAGTACTGAGGTTCAGGCATACGTCCTTGCCCAATATCGCCACAAGCTTGCTCACCTGAGTCGGGTGGAATAATAGTGACCCCACGATTGGACAAGATGGAAAGGTTCTTCTGCGTAGCATCAGCCTTCCACATTTGCTGATTCATGGCAGGAGAAATATATACCTCAGCAGTACTGGCCAAGCATAACGTCGACAACAAATCGTCGGCCATGCCATGGGCAAGTTTAGCAATAAAGTTTGCGGTGGCAGGGGCGATAAGAATGCTATCAGCCCATTTCGCCAATTCTATATGACCCATAGCTGCTTCTGCAGCCGGATCGAGTAAATCGCTAGAAACCGGATTGCCTGATACTGCTTGCAATGCTAAAGGACTAACAAAATGTTCAGCTGAAGCGGTTAATACTGCTCGTACCTCAGCGTCCTTGGCGGTTAGTTTGCGTATTAAATCTGGGGTTTTATAAGCGGCAATGCCACCTGTAATTCCGAGTAAAACCTTGTGCTTTTGAATGGCCATGTGTCTAAATATTCACTAAAAATCTGTGCTGCATTTTACCTAATATAAAGGTTAGACAAAACACTTAGGTACTTGATATGACTTAATATTGGCCTGATCGGCGATCATTTGCTAGGTTTAATTAGTGATATACGACTAATTGCTAGTAATTTTAACCCTAATTCAGGCACGGATGCATGAAACTATCAGAATGGCCAAAAATGGAGCGGCCAAGAGAAAAGCTCCTATCCATGGGCAGTGAAGCTCTTTCAGACGCAGAACTTCTCGCTATTTTTTTGAGAACTGGAGTACAAGGAAGCAGTGCTGTTGATTTAGCCCGTGAATTACTCACTCAGTTTGGCTCTTTGCGCAGTTTACTGAATGCCAGTAAAAGCCAATTTTGCTTGGGTAAAGGTTTGGGCGAAGTGAAATATGTGCAGTTACAAGCGACTTTGGAAATGTCGAAACGCTATTTTGCTCAATCACTCACGCGAACACACACATTTGATAGCGCCAATCGCACTAAACAGTATCTGCTGAGTCAACTACGTGACGAACCTAACGAGGTCTTTGCGGTATTAATGCTCGACAGCCAACATCGTCTTATTACCTTCAAAAAACTGTTTTTTGGGACGATTAACGCAGCAAGTGTTTACCCTCGAGTCATTGTTCAACAAGCCTTAGAGTGTAATGCAGCGGCAATTATATTAAGTCACAACCACCCGTCGGGCATCGCAGAGCCTAGTCAAGCAGATCAACATATTACTCAACGTATCAAACACGCCTTAGAGTTGATTGATGTCACTGTACTGGATCATATTATTGTCGGCGATGGTGACTGCGTGTCTTTTGCTGAACGGGGATTGGTATAAGGCAATCAGATGCATAAAATCAATTAAAAAGGCATATGAATGAAAGTATTGGTAAAGGAATAATTCATCATAGGTGTAAATTCAAGTAAAACACAGGATAGTATAATGACTTACCCCAATACCCTTATTTTTGTTGATCTCAGCGCTGATGATCCCGCTGCTGCTGGTGAGTTTTACGCCGAGGTGTTTGGTTGGGAAAATGACCCTCGTCCAATGGGGGTTTATCATCGCATGGTTCCCGGTGGTGTTATGCACGACAGTGAAGGCAATGAAACCACGATTGGAAACTTTCACCTTGGCATACATAAAGCTGAAAATGCCCGTCCTCATCCCAGTCCTGATGGCGTTGAGCCCCGCTCTATATCCACCGAAGGGCGTAAGCCTAGAGTTTGGATTTTAGTCAGTGATGATGACAATATTGACGACATTTTAGCCCGTGCAGAGTCTCGAGGTGCAAGTATTTTATGGAAGGATCATTTTTGGGCTGAATTTAATGGTATTAACGCAGCCTTTCAAGATCCTTGGGGTAATGAAATTATATTGTGGGTAAAAGGTGGTGATGCACCTCAGATACCTGCTCATTTTACCCAAGAATAACTGTGACAGGGGGCTTTAGCCCCTGAAATCCGTTTAAGTTCCACAGGCATAAATATCAGTCTACAGGTGTTGTGTCGCAGGGGCTCTAGCCCCTGAAATCCATTTAATTTGCACTGACATAAATGCCAGTCTACAGGTGTTGTGTAGCAGGGGTTCTAGCCCCTGAAATCCATTTAATCTCCACTGGCATAAATACCAGACTACAGGTGTTGTGTAGTGGGGGCTCTAGCCCCTGAAATCCATTTAATTTCCACTGGCATAAATGCCAGTCTACAGGCGTCGTGTCGCAGGGGCTTTAGCCCCTGAAATCCATTTAATTTCCACAGGCATAAATATCAGTCTACAGGTGTTGTGTCGCAGGGGCTCTAGTCCCTGAAATCCATTTAATTTCCATAGGCATAAATGCCAGTCTACAGGTGTTGTGTAGCTGGGGCTCTAGCCCCTGAAATCCATTTAATTTGCACTGGCATAAATACCAGTCTACAGGTCACCTACTGAAATCGGTTTTTCACCTTTGACCCATAATCGATGTGCCATACGTTGATATTTTTTATCATCGTAAACGGTGCCTGTATGCAATGTGCAGCGGTTGTCCCACATTAACACGTCGCCTTTCTGCCACTTGTGGGCATACACATACTTAGGTTGGGTAATGTATTCAACTAGCTCATCGACCAAAGCCATGGCTTCGTCATCTTCCATGCCTAGAATATGCTTTACCGTACCTGTACTAACCCACAATGCCTTACGGCCATCGGCGGGGTGGACGCGGATCATTGGATGAATGACATCAGGGTTTTCGCGACGCAATTCATCGGTAATTTCATAGCTATTGAATTCACGATTTTGAATAAAATGCACCAATGAATGATGAATTTTTAACGGATCTAATCGTGCTTTTTGCTCTTCTGGTAAATCTTCATAGGCAGCCACTTGGTCAGCTAACAGGGTGTCGCCCCCTTCATCAGGAACGGTAACCGCGTAGAGCATAGTGCACATTACCGGTTCTTCTTTGTAAGAATAATCTGTGTGCCAGCCTAAACCGTCGTTATGTGCGCCAATGGGTTCACCGTTTTCATCAAGCATATTAGAAATTTTAAAAATATGCGGATAGTTAGGTAAACAAAATTTGGTTTGAGTATGCAGCTCCGGCTCACCAAAAGCGTTAATAAAACGCATTAGGTCATCGGGCTCCATTGTTTGATTGCGTAATAAAATTGCGCCATGTTGATGAAACGCCGCGACTACTTTGGTCAAGGTTTCTTGGTCTGCTGATGGTAAGTCTACATCGACTATTTGCGCACCAAAGTCGCCCTTTAAATGCTCTATGGTTAATTCTTCTGACGTTTTAGCTAATGACTTATTCATAATTTGGCTCACTGATTTTAAGATTCACGTTTGCCACACACCGACAAAGCAGTTAATGCATAAATTAATGCACTGTCTACTAAATCTTGTGGAGTGGCGCGCCATCTGGGCATACCGGAAGTTACGGCCGGAATCCGCTGCATATTAAATACATTGTGGTCACGCCACATGCTTGAATAAGCGGGATGGGCAAGTTCAATTGGTTCATTTTTGGTTGCCTTAGTGGCGTCGCACAGCGACTTGACTAATGGCGCTACGGCTTGCGCATCTGCCTCGAAACCATTTCTAACAACCATTGGTTCTATGTCGTAATCATCAACATCTAAAGATGCCATTAGTTGCTTTAGTTGGTGGTATGGTTGCGCCGCTGTTTGTTGCGCAGTAAGGCCCACTTCGATATACACTGAGCAAACATCTGTACCGGCACCAAAGGTCAATGGCGAACCGGCTTTAATAGAATCAATTTGTACTTTAGGGACAGACACTCCACCTGTAGTCACATATTTATTTTCAGCTTCATATTGTTGTGACCAGCCATGTAAGGCATCAATCACAGCGCCTAATTTGTATATCGGATTTGGATGTTTGTTCGTTTCTACAGGAGCTTCCAATATTGGTGTAAATACCCCCTCGCCGAACAACTGAATACGATACAACGCATAACCATTTCCTTGCCATGTAACGCCCCAGTCACAACCTTCAGCAGCGATGGCATAATCTGCTATTACGCCTCCATGATGAAATAGGTAGTGTGCACCTATATCTTTGCCCATATAGTCCACGCCCTGCCATTGTTCCATTGGCTCAGGACCAATTTCTCCCGGGCAAGCCGTTAAATATAACTTACCCGCTAATTCGAAACCGGCTTGTTTTAATGCTTTAGCGGCAATTAAAAAACAACTCATAGGGCCGCGATCATTACTAATAGGAAAGCCGTGAAATTTACCATCTTCCAACCAACACTTGTTCCATTCGGGATTATCTAAGGTTTTTTGTGAAAATTTATGTTGATTTATATGCGGGTCATCGCTGGGGCTTTCGGTATCAAGATGGGCGGTAAACAACAAATTTTTACCAACACCTTTACCGCCATATTCACCGATGATGTTTTGGCGCTCTGGTGTCGCGCCACATTGACGGGCTTTGAAACCATTTGTTTGTAACCAGTCAAACACAAATTTACCCGATTCTGCTTCATAGCCAGATTGGCTAGGAATATTACCAAGGGTTAGCGCCAGTTCAGTTATTTCTTGGATGTCGATGGCGGCTTTAATTGCTGCAACATCTTCATCTGTAACAGAGTAATTTACTTGTGTATCAGATGGGTACAATGGGCTGGTCATGCTGCCTCCCAACGTTTAAGAATAGATTGGGTATCGCTTAGTAAAGCGAAGTTTATCGCCATCGCTCGCAGGCTAGCGTCGTGCAACTCTGGTTCGTATGCGCCGCAACCATCAGTCACAACAATGGCATGGTAATCATGGTGAAAAGCATCTCGAACGCTAGACTCAACACAACATTCAGTCGTAACGCCACAAAACACCAACGTATCTAACTGCTTTTGTGTTAACACCTCATCCAGTTGGGTATTAAAAAAAGCGCTATAACGTGTTTTATAAATTACCACATCACCGTCTTGAGGCTGAATACCATAAAAATCCATACCTGAGGTATCTGCACGGCAGATTGCGCTTTCTGCTTTAGCATCTCTGCCTTGTCTGGTCATCCATTCTTGCCAAGCAGGAGAGTCATCTTGTTCAGTGGTTTTTAAGCCAACAAAGATAACCGCGATACCCTTTGAACGAGCACTGGCAACTAGCTTTTGGATATTTTCAATAGCGGGTTGCAGCAAACTCATGTCCAGTCCAAACTGGCCTAAAAGGCCGTCTGGACTGGCGAAGTCGTTTTGCACATCGACGATGCACAACGCGGTTCGAGCAGGTGCTATCCAATCAGGCTGAAGCTCTGTTAAATCAGAATCAGCCATAATGGGCTCTTACCGCTGGTAAAATATCTTTGCCAAATTTGTGCAGCCCTTTTTCGTAATCATCAAAAATCACCATGACACCGTCCATTTCAGTGTTATCAATCATTTCGATAAGCTGCTTTTTCACTGACTCTACAGTGCCTACGATCTCGCGACTCATAAATGCACCTTGAGCACGAATTACCATGGCGTTATCTTTTAAAGCTGGGTCAATTCCGTAAGAACGCATCATGCCTTCAATTGCGCCTAGATCTTTACCCTCGCGATAATAGTCAGCTTTGGCTTGAGCTTCTTCTTCAGTGTCCTCAATGATAAGCGTTGCCATACAAAAACATTTCACTGGCGTATCAAGCTCATCGGCAATCTTGCGTGCCATACGAGTAATTTTTAAGGTTTCTTCATCGTCCTTTCCGCCCACGAAACATGCATCAGTATTTTTTACTGAAAAGCGCAAACCGCGTTCTGATTGGCCTGCACAAACCGTGAATGGTTTGTTTTGGGGTTTAGGCTGTGACACACAATCTTCAAACTTGAAGTATTTACCATCGTAATCCACATGATCTTCTTGCCAGAGTTTATGAACTAAGTCACTCCACTCTTGGGCATAAACATAACGTTCGTCATGGTCGATATCATCACGCCACGCGCCCATTTGGTTAAGCTCATCCCTGAAAGAACCTGAAACAATATTTAAACCGGCACGGCCACCGGAAATCTGGTCGAGGGTGCTCATCATTTTGGCTACCGCTCCAGGATTCATCATTAAAGTATGCACAGTGGCAATAATTTTGGCGTGATTAGTCGCTTCCGCTAACCCAGCCATCATGGTGATTGATTCTAATGACGTTCCCCAATGCTCAGTTTTACCGCCATAACCACGCCACTTTGCCATCGACATAATGAAATCCATTTTGTAACTGTCAGCAATCACTGCGGCAGTTTTATTTTGCTGATATGAAGCATCGAGAGTGGGGGTGTTTTCTGAAACAATCCAACCGCCATTTGCGATCGGTAAAAACACGCCAAATTCTTTAGTGTTGGTCGTCATATTATAAACTCCTGAATAACAACTATTTGCTGGCTACTTTAGCGGCAAGCATATTATTAATTGATGGGTCAGATGGGGGCGTTTCGGTTACTTTTTTCTGATTTAGTCTTGGCGGACGCATGAATGCAATGCCAACTAAAACCAGCATGGGCAATATACCAATCATTACGAAAGGCGGTACAAAGGTACCTGATACATCGCGCATACGACCACTAATTATTGGTGCTGCAGATGCGATAGTTGCACCAATGTTCATTAATGAAAATAGAGGTAAATAAGGTCCGGTTCCAAAGTATCTTACAAGTAAAACTGTGCAGGATAGGAAGGTAAGACCAAATCCAAAACCTATGGCAAAGGCGAAGAAACCTAAGGTCACTAATGTTTGACCAAAACTTAAGGCAAACATTCCGCCGGCCAATAGAAGTAGTGCAACTTGAAGCATTACTTTTGGATCAAAAAACTCACCGATAAAGCCGCCAACGACACGGGAAATAGCATTACAGAAAGCTTCTGCGGACAACAAAGTACTGGCTAAAGCGAAAGTGATTCCCACTTCAGTCATATGTGCTACCGAGAAGCTGTTGACTGTAATTCCCACAAATAACACTGTGGAATACGCTACGAGTAGTAAAATGTATTGAGGGGTGCGAACCGCTTGTTTAAATGTCCAAGTTTGTTCGGTTTCGTAAACCCGTTGTTTTTCGGTATCCACTTTTTCTTGTTTAGGAGGTGTTCTTAATCGATTGGCGTCCGTGAATAACAGCGATAGCAGCATTAGCCCTACTGAGATTACAATTGCTGCCAGCATAACCAGCCAATGCAGCCGCCAGTTTCCTAGCACATTGGTTGCCATCCAAACAACAATGGGTCCAACCACGCCACCTAGACCGCCTACGGTATAATAAAAACCGAAGGCCGTTGAACGTCTTTTGAAAAAGTGAGTGATGATATAAGTACCTGGTACTGAACCTACAAAGGTATATCCAGTGCCAGTGAGAATGCATCCTAAAAAGTAAGTTATAGGTTCCGTAGTTAAAAACAAAACAACAAAACCAACCGCCAATAGCAATACACCAATAATCAGCGTAGTGGCAACACCCCATCTTCTAATTGTCACTGTAGGTAAGTACCCACTTAGCCCGCAAGCCACACCCAGAAAAGTAAATCCTAGGCCTGCTGTGGTCCAATCCCAACCTAACTCAGTGACCATTGCTGGTAGAATAACGCCCAGTGAAGTAAAGGTTGCGGCGGTGACGACAAAAAAGCTTAAACTGAAGGTGCATAAAACAAACCATGCTTGTTTGTCAGCGCTTAACTTACCCATAATGATCCTCAAAGTGTGCAGTGTGAATACAACAATTTTTCAGCTGCACACAGATATTTCTATTTAAAAAGCGTAATTGACTGTTGCTCGCCATTCACGTCCCTTGCCTGGCAATACGGCCACGTCACCGTATAAATCCTGTAGTGATGTAAAGTAGGTTTCGTCAAATACATTATCTATATTCAACATCAACGACCAATCACCATAGTGAGCGAAGAACGAACCCTGCACAGTCAAATAGCTTGGATACTTAACAGAATTTTCTACCAAGCCGGAGGATTCTGATACGTATCTTACCCCCCAAGTTGAACCAATACTGTCAAAAACTCCTGCTTCACTGGCATAAGTCGCATAGATACTAGTGACTGCATCCGGTATGCGCGTATCTTCTAACTCTCCTAAGTAGTAGTCGCTACCCGTTGCTGCATACATGCTGCTAGCAAAGCTCAATGCTGCCACCGAGATGCCATAGTTATCGATATCGTTCAAGCCAATATCTCGCGGATTAACAATGTAATAACCGGCAAAGCCGTCAATGTATTCGGTTTTTTGTTTGTTACTGGTAATGCTAAAACTTAAATTTTCACTGGCTAGAATACGCAGTTCCAATTCAGCACCTTCACTTCGAGTGCGGCTAACGGTGCTTCCCCCGACAGTGCTCAACTCGGTTCTTTCTTGTCGATAGCCAGAGATAGAGCCGGTGACAATGCCTTCGAATAATTCGAGTTTAACACCGCCTTCGAGCAATTCGCCGTCAGATAACCACTCGCCATTCGCAATCAAGTCCGGTGATACGTCACCTGCTTGACTAAACTCGATGGCTGAAGATTCTGCGTAGCTTATATAAGGTCGAATACCCGACTCTAGGTCTAATAACAACATCGCACTGAAGGTAAACTCACCGTCTGTATCTTCAGCGTAGGTTTCCGTAGCGTAAGAATAGGTAGGATCGCCATTCTCAGTTGACTCCACGTCGTAGTAATCGTAACGACCACTTAATGACAAATTCCAAATATCCATCGCGGTTAAGTCGACCATCGCAAACGCAGAGTTATAGCTCCATTTTGATTGGGTATCTAAGTCCCAGAAAAAATCAGAGTTAAATGGAGAGCCAATAATGTCGTTTGGCATCGCACCTACAGAAATATCTCTGCGGTTGATGGCAATTTGACCACCATTATAGGATTCTTTTCTACGCGCATCATAATAACGGCTGCTTACACCTACGTTATAGGAACCTTGAATTGCGTCACTACTGCTGCCAAAGGCACTGATATATGAAACACGAAGCTCCGCTGTTTTGGCTAAATAATCTGCGGGGAACCCATAACTAACAAAACGTTGATTATCTAAGTAATCAGCAAATAGTTGCAGTTTTAGTTGGCTGTCATCGTCATAGGTCTTGATAAGATCGACAAATCCAGTAAAGGTTGATGTATCAGAAAAGTCGCTGTCACTTGTATACACATTGTGACGAGATAATTGTGTGGTGCCTACATTGCTATCTAAAGCTGCGACGTTCGCATCAGCATATAAATAAAAGTCTGGATAAGACGTCAATTTGGCAAAGTAGGTAGGATCTTGTGCAGATAGTTCCGCCCATTCCATTTGACCATTACCATTGGTATCCACTAAATCCGTATCACGGCCGGTAATATAAGTCCCATTATCAATTAATTCTTGGGTTACACGATTCCATCCAGGAGTTTGCACGTAGCCTTCGGCATTATATGCCATTAGGCCAGCAACTAATGTCCAGTTATTGCTTAACTCAAAGTCTGCAGTTACTTGCAGCATTTGATGCTCTGGCTCAATACCGTCGTAATAACTACCTGAATCTTCTATTTCAACATAGGTATAAATGCCGCCTTCTGCGTCACCCACATTAACAGGTACACCAAATTGGAAGCTTAAATTCTTTTTGTCGTATGAACCAAGGGTCAGTTGTACTTCACCAACCGTTTCTGGCAAGTAGCCTCCACTTTGACTTAATCTGGCTGTTTTCGGTTCAAGGTTAAGCAAGCCACCAATTTTACCTGGACCAAAATTAGCCGTAGGAGGACCTCGAAGAATATCAACTCTGGATGTTGAGCCGATTGGAGTTTGATAAGTACCGCGGTTTTCAATGCGTTTAAAGCCATGGAAATAGGTCTCTGCCAATGTTCCCCTCACATTTAAAGCACCCTCTACACCGTAGAAAGAAGCGGTAAATGTACCTGGAGCTACAGCAGTAAGATCATCTACAGTAGTTACCCCAAATGCCTTCAATGTTTCATCACTGACGAATGTTGCCGAACGAGGCGTTTCGAGTAATGACTTTTCGAAGCCGAACAATAAGCCGCTGGGTTGATTCTCAAGAAAGCCCGCAATATCTCTTTTTGCGACTACTGATACCACCTCGATAGAGTCTAAATTTTCTTCATTTTGTGTTGTTAACTCTTGTGCCATTAACTCAGTGCTAGCGCCATGCATCGCAACTACAGCTAACGAAACTGATTTAAAGAGCTTATTCAATTTGAACATAGTGTGAACCCTTCTGTTTTTATTTTCGTTTTTGCTGCTGGGTATTACACTAACAACTTACGTGTCATCACTTTTGTAGTTATCCGTCTAAGTACTTGACTATTTGTGTAACTCGACGCTTTATCCTTTTAACGTTGGTAAATTTATCAACCTAATCTGTGTTTTCAGCCAAATTCGTGAATATTCCTTTCGGGATAGCTGCATGCACTCCCCAATTACCATCAACCACCTGAGTCACGCCAAAGTCCACAGCAACAGACAATAACGAAATAGCTTCATCTTCACTTAGGTTTTGCGAATTCATTAAAAATCGACGCGCTTTTCTAAACGCGTCTCGCATAGCCAAGTCGATTGTTGATTGGTTATAAATTTCACTTTGGGCATTGCTGCCCAGTTCTTTTAAATAATTAGGGTGACTGAACCCTAAAACAACCCATTCATCGTCAGTTTCGATTAACGGGAAGTCCATATCAAAATATTGTCCGGGTAAGTCGGCTTGTTTGTGCAAAATAACCTGGAATTCTCCCGTTAATGAGCACTCTATCGCCGTTCCGCATAGCTCAGAGTCTCCTTGACTCGCATGAGGATCACCCACTGACAGTATACCTCCCTTAACGGCCACAGGTAAAAATACTCTGGAGCCTTTGCCTAAACGCCAATTGTCTAAATTGCCACCTTGATTAGATGGTGGAACAGAATCGACCAAGTCAGCATGATTAGGTGCTAACCCAATAGTACCAAAATGTGGCCTAAGAGGTATTTCTACATTTTGTAAAATGTCGAAGTTTTTTTGGGTCTTACTATGGTCAACTGGTACACCTGGATAATCTATGCGCTCATGGGTAACTCCAAATGGATCTGTTTGCGGTATCCAACGATAATTATACACAGCGTGCGCACAGCTGGGTTTGTCTGATTCGTCAATTTCGTAGATAGTAACCACTTCTCTAGGCTTAGGTTCAGTGAGCAAATCATTGTAATGAAATCCCCAGAAAGTAGCGGCGTTAGAGCCAAAACTGCGGCCTTTGAACTGGTCACTGTGATTGTGTCGAGTATGAATATCTAATATTCGTAGCTCGATTACATCTCCGGGCATGGCTTCATTTATGTATATGGGGCCAGTACAAACGTGAACTCCAAATCCTTCCCCCGCGCCTCGACCGTAAATGGAGGCATCCATGGGACCTGCACCTCTGCGATCAACATTTTTCTGTTTAGATGTCCATTTAAAAACACTCTCGGCACCGGGATCATCTTTTATCATCCGTTCATAGTCGTCGTAGGCGTGGTGGGTGAGGGTCTCTATTGTTACCTTTTCATGGGAATTCATATACAGCACTGGAGTCAGTTCACGGTCGAAAAAGCCCCAGTGAATAGTATCTTTATTGACTGGAATGTAATGATGAACCGAAGATGCTTTGTCTTGGGCTAATTTAAGCGCTTGCGACTGTTTGGCCATTGCCGCCACATCAACTTGAGGCTTATTGCCGGTGTCTTCGCGGTTTTCGGTGGTACTCACACCTATGGGGCGGCCTCTGCTCTGCTTTAATTCATGCTCTTTCGCGGCCTTCTGTTTAGAACGTTTACGATATTCTCTGGGAGACATTTTTACGTAATCACGAAAAGAACGACTAAAATAAGCTGAATCGTTAAATCCCCAGCGGAAACAAATTTCAGAAATAGATAATTGCGCATGCACTGGACTATCGAAGTCGTCTTTACAGCGCTCTAAACGCCGATTTCGAATGTAGCGGCTGAAGCTCTGATCTACCGATTCAAATAATTTCTGCAAGTATCGGGGAGACACTTTATGTTCGCTGGCTACTTCATTTAAGTTCAAATCTGGATTGGATAGTCGGACTTCTATACTTTGGCAAATTCGATGTAATAAAGCGGCTTTTACTCCAGCCGAACCGCCGAGAGAGCGGGTATCTGCTTCTGGAAATAGCGCTGCGATTAGAAATTCAGGAATAGCCATTTCTAGTGGACGTAGCTGATCTTCAGTCATTTTTTCCAAATTATTAGCCACTGAAACTAGCATCGCGGCTAATGTTTGAGCAGGACCTGAATGCCCCGGTAAATGCAGCATGTGTGAAGGAAGAGGAGCGATTAAACGTGCATTGAATGCGATATTTGGTACGGTCACGAATAATTGTCTGAAATCAGAATGTAAGGTAAGTGAGGTTTTGGAACCCATAGCGCCAAATACAATATCACCAGGTAAAACCTCAAAAGAGCGATTCCCCTCTCTAATTGTCATTCGCCCTTCGAGGGGGAAAGCAACCCAAACACCATTATTGGTATTTTCTTTTTTAGCAATAATATTCTGAGATGCCGAACTAATTCGAGTGAATTCAATCCCGTTAGGCGTGGTTAAATTATGCATCACAGCATAAAAATCCTCTAACTTGCCCTTATATTCACAAAATAAACCGAGTTTTTCTAACGCCCCCTGCCAACTAGGAAGTCGTTCAATTTTAGAATGGGCATCGGTGGAATATTCCCAACTTCGACTAAGCATAATTTTCTCTCTTCAAATTCTCGTGACTGCACGGATAGCAATTTGTATTTTTACGTAACGGATTGGTGTTACTAGGAAAACTTTTTCTTTAAGGTTAGGTAGCAAAGCAAGTTACATACCACAGCAGGGGAGTTGTGAAGCAAAGCATGAAATGAGAATGATTATAAAAAACGCACGCTCAAAGAGTATGCGTTCAGTGTGAGGATTCAACAGCCTTTAGTCTGAATCAGGCTCACCGGTGTCTACGATACTACGTGGTATTTTAACGTGAACACCCTGTACACTATCTACCACTTGAGTTACCCCGAAATCACTGGCAACACTCATCAAAGAGTAGGCGTCGTCGCGGCTCAAACCTCGATGTTCTGAAAGCAATTCAAGCATATCGATTGAGGCATTTTTCATAGCGACATTGAGATCTTCGTCAAAGCCATGTACCACAAAATAATTTGGTGTTTCTAACAGCGGGGAAGGGAATACAAAGTCTTTGCGCACAATGATTTGCATGGTGACATCCAATGAGGCTTCAATTGCAGTGCCACTGATTTCACCATCACCTTGTGATACGTGGGGGTCGCCAATAGAAAATAATCCACCTTCTACCTGCACCGGATAATACATGGTAGAACCTGCACCAATCCGCCAGTTATCAATGTTACCACCATGTTTACCAGGTGGAATAGTGCTCACTCTGCCACTGACATCCGGTGCCACTCCAGCAGTGCCTAAGTGAGGGCGAACAGGCACTCGGACGCCATTTAAAGTCGTTTCTCGTTCACATTCAGGACACTTAGTTATCGTTCCAGGCGTTAAATATTTTCCCTTAAAGTCATAAGCATAGTGACCATGAGCTTGCATACTCGCCATGTCTAAACGGTAAATGGTGACTCGTTCTTTTTGTTCGAATTCATCATATAAGTGTCCCCAGTTAGCTGCTAAGTTTGAACCATAAGAAAAGCGCGGACGCATCGACAAATAACGAACCTCTAGGATATCACCAGGTTGAGCACCTTCGACAAATATTGGTCCTGTCATTAGGTGGACACCAGGGTTTCTGTCTGCTTCTGGAATGCCGTCCCATATGGCTTTGAGACTATCATTCATCATCAAGTCAGGCGCATCGCCAGCATGATGGGTTATGGCTTCCGCCTGAATGATATCACCACTTTTCACCTTTAATGCTGGCGCTTCGGTTGCAGAAAAGTAACCCCAATGACAGTTTTCCACTGTGGCTTTTAAGGTGTGCATAGCGCTTGCTTGACAACGATCCTGTTCTGACAAATCGTCAGTTTTCAACAGTGACATAAACTCTCCTTTCAATTATTTAGTTTGTCTTAATGGAAATAGTATTTTTCCAGATTAAGGGCTGAGGAGGTTTATTACTTGACTGTTTACGCCAGCTTAGTTGTGTGAAATAACCTTTTAGCTAAATACTACCGTCGTCATATCTAATGAGCCGTATTCAACGTAAGCAGTTTCAAAGCGCAATTTATCGTCAGGCAAGCGTGCGCCCAATACATAAAGTATCGGCAAAAAGTGATCTGGACTCGGAACTGACTCATTGGCATCTGCACCAAGGGCAGTGTACTGCACTACCTTTTCGGGGGTATTCTCGACAATCGCAGTGCGCATCGCATCACCAAAACGTTTCGCCCAAGCATAGGTTCTATTGCGACCACCCCAATCCATGGCTGGTAAGTTGTGTACTATATTGCCACTTCCCATTATCAAGTATCCTTGCTGGCGAAGTTGGGCAAGCTTTTGACCTATTCTAAAATGAAACTCTGGTGTTTGTTGACGATTAATCGAGAGTTGCACTACGGGAATATTGGCTTTGGGGTAGACTTTAGCTAAGACGCACCAAGCGCCGTGGTCAAACCCCCAACTGTCATCCAGTGCTGCGCCTTCTTCAGATAAAATGGATACCAACTTTTCCGCTAATTCCGGTGATCCTGGGGCTGGATATTGCATTTCATACATGGCTGGTGGAAAGCCCCCAAAGTCGTGAATCGTGCGAGGTTTAAGCATCGAAGTAACGCCCACACCTTGAGTGTACCAATGGGCAGAAATACATATTATGCCTTTTGGGGCTGGGAACTCTTGCCCTAGACGTTGCCACATTCTTGTTGCTTCATTGTCTTCAAGAATGTTACCTGGACTGCCATGACCGAAAAAAATCGATGGCATGGTGTTCGTTGATTGATTATCAGATTGATTTTGCATGGATTTTACCTACCAAAAAGTCATATACCATTTGCATGGCATATGACGAAATTTATTTTTGCGTACTGTAGAAATTACGATATTAATTAAGCACTCTGTTTAATCGGAATGATCTGTTTAGACTTGTCCCAACAAGATTGATAACGCTCTACTAACCATTCATTTAATAGTTGTTGTGCCTTTTCTTGCCAAGAATAGCGGCCTCTGGGAGCGAATCTAGAGGTTAAGCCAACTTGTACTAATCTATCGACATGCAAGTCTTGCTCAGTAATTTCCATGGCAGCTTTCATATTAAAATCTATTTTGTCTTCAAACAAAGGATCTTTCATTGCTCCAGGAGCAACCAAGTAGCCAATGGTCATACTATGACTGTCAGCGGATTCTGCATGCAAGATTAAGTAAATAATCATGTCGCTAGTCATCACCAAAGATAGAGTTGGCGGCAAGTTGGCAAACACCGCTTGGTGGCGGTCTTCGTCAGTTAAATTAGGAAAAATTGGTAATATCGCTTTTTGCAGTGGATTAAAAGCTGCGTCAGGGTGATTGGTTCCATTTAATCTAACATAACCTGCTTCACCTGCAGGCATTTCTGGAAAAACTGACTTTTCGCTAGGAATAAAGTCGTGCAGGGGACCTTTGTGAAGTTTGGTTGCATGATATCCGTCATTATTGTTTTCCATCATCACTTTCCAGTTCCAGTTGTATTTCTCTGGCGTCATGGGTCTGGGGCCTTCGGCTTTTTCCAAGTCGTAATTTTTTAGATATTTAGTGACTTCGGTTAATCTTGATGCCAATGGCGCTGCATTTAGGTCAAAATTAACAAAAATAAAGCCTAACCAGACTTCAACTTTTAGTTTTGGCAATGCAATATCATCACGACTAAAGTCACAGGTCTTATTCATTGCAGGAGCTCCTGACAAAGTGCCATCTAAACGATAACCCCAGTGATGATAAGGACACAAGAAGGCCTGTGCGTTACCGTGGCCCTCAGCCACTAACATTGCTCTATGTTGACACACCGCCGACAAAGCATGAATTTCTTGGGTTCTATCTCTACATATAATCAAAGGTTCGTTGACGTGAGTGACAGTGAAAAAATCACCGACTTTGGGAATCAACGATTCACGCCCAACACACAGCCACTCGTGGTTAAATAAAGCTTCTTTTTCGAATTCAAAAAATGCTTGATCAGAATAACATTCTGGAGGTAACGTTTCCGCTTGCTCAACTTCTAATGTGGAGCTGGCCAAACTGGCAAAAAACTCTTCGTCGAATACTTTTTTCATCATGCGCTATTTCCCAATGCTATTTTTATACTTGTTTAGTATTTTTGTTGAAGAGAATATCGATACAGTCTCTTTGAAACAGAAACTGATTACTTCCCAAACTGGCTCTAGTATAAAAATTTCATAGCGGCGTATCTTGGACGTATCCGTCAAACAAGTTGTAAAAAGACGTCTTTTGGTTTGCTCTATTTCGGGGGGATGATGGTCCAATGCACCAGGCTTGTGCGCAACTGCACTGATGCAATGCGAAATTAGCGCAACTCTTTTGGCAAACACAATTTATCGGGCGTAAAAAATCAAGAACTTGTGGCATGGCTTGTTTAAATTTAACTTAAACATAGCTAATGAAGACGTAAATATGAAAATAGGTATTATCTGCGGTAGCCAGCGGGTTAAATCGCAAACCAGTAAAGTGGGTTTATATATTCAACAAACGTTAAACTCGCAAGATGTGAACACTTTTTTATTAGACTTAGGTAAACAGCCTCTGGCTAATTTCGATGATAGCTTTTGGTATGAAAAACAAGGTAGTTTACAAACAGCCTGGCAACCCATTGCTAAAGAATTACAAAGTTGCGATGGATTTATTGTTCTCACTCCTGATTGGCATGGAATGGTACCTAGTTGTTTAAAAAACTTTTTCCTATTCAGTAGCGCCGCAGAAATGGCCAATAAACCCGGTTTGATAGTCGCAATATCTGCTTCCGTCGGGGGATATTTACCGGTGGCAGAATTGCGCATTAGCAGTTACAAAAATAATAGAATTTGTTGGATACCTGATCATATTATCGTGCGCAACGTAAAGCTTTGTATGAATGATACAAATCCACCTGAAAACCAGGATGACATTTATATTCGCACTCGATTACAGCATTCTATTAATTTGTTAACTGAATATGCTAAGGCGTTGAGCGCAGTTAGAAATAGCCAAGTGGCAGATTACAAAACCTATCAATACGGTATGTAAGCACAATCGTATTCAACTTAAAGGTAATTACATGAGCAGCATCACTGTCACGCCAATGACAAAAAATATTGGGGCGATTATCGGAAATGTGGATTTAACTCAACCATTATCTGAACAACAGCGTGCGGATTTAAATCAAGCATTGATGGATCATCAAGTTATCTTCTTTCGTGGCCAACCATTGAGTCACGACCAACATCGAGAAGTCGGGCAAGTTTTTGGTGATCTTATTGTGCATCCAGGTGCACCAAGCATTGAAGGGTACAAAGATATTGTGGCGATACATGCAGATAAAGAGTCCAAATATGTGGCAGGCGATAATTGGCACTCTGACCTGAGTTGCAACCCAGAGCCTCCTATGGGCTCGATGTTGTATTTACATACTCTGCCATCAATTGGTGGCGATACGCTGTTCTCATCGATGTACGCAGCATACGATTCGTTATCTCCAGCCATGCAAGACTATTTAAGTGGACTCGAAGCCGAACATGACGCAAATCCTGTCTATCACAGTATCTATGGTGATTATGGTACAGCCTATCCATGTAGCCGCCATCCAATTGTAAGAACCCATCCGGTGACCGGAAGAAAAGGCATTTTTGTCAACGCTTCTTACACTACTCGAATTGTGGGTCTATCGAAAACCGAAAGCGATGGCATTCTTAAAATGTTATTTGAACTGGCAAAAGATCCCAATTTCCAAGTGCGTTTTAGCTGGCAGCCTCACTCAATTGCGTTATGGGATAATCGATGTACCCAACATTTTGCGGTTTGGGATTACTTCCCTGAAACGCGTTCTGGCTATCGAGTTACAATAGGCGGCGATAAACCATATTGAGTGGCAAAGCACCGGATATCCCATGTAACTAGGGTTGTAAGCTGGCTTGCAACTGAGTAAAGATAAGATCTTTTTCACACAAAAGCCTTGATCGTGGCGGTTATATGCTGTATAAAATGCGCCCTCTTGTCACTACCGCTATGCGTTTAGTGTGATTTATTGCTTTTCTTAAATATAGCGAAGCTAATTGTTAAAAGTTGTTTTGGAGACAAATACGATGTCCAGAGTATGTCAAGTAACTGGTAAGCGCCCAGCGGTAGGAAACAACCGCTCTCACGCGAAAAATGCGACCCGTCGTCGCTTTTTGCCAAATCTTCAAACCCACCGTTTTTGGGTTGAAAGTGAAAACCGTTTCGTTAAATTACGCCTAACGCCAAAAGGCATGCGTATCATCGATAAAAAAGGTATTGATTCAGTTCTTACTGATATCCGTGCCCGTGGCGAGAAAATTTAAGGAGCCCGACCATGCGTGATAAAATTAAATTAGTTTCTTCAGCGGGTACTGGCTACTACTACACCACTGACAAAAATAAACGTAACATGCCTGGCAAAATGGAGATCAAAAAGTTTGATCCTAAAATTCGCCAACACGTTATGTTCAAGGAAGCCAAAATCAAGTAAACCTGCTTGTTTTTGTCTCCCGAAAAACCCGGTTTATGCCGGGTTTTTTGCGTTATTTAACTATTTGTTCATAACTTTTGAATAATCGCTATAATTCATTCTTTATTGATTCTACTTATCCTCAATTCAGGTTAAAAATGCGTTTATCACGAAAAGCTTGGAACAATGTCATTATCATCAGCATGTTGTTAATGATTTTTTTATTCAACTCCACCAATAATATTCTCACCGGTGGGGATGATGGCGAGCTGCAAGCCAGCATGCTTCCAAGCGGTTCTAAATTGATGACTTTGCAAATGCCCATAGTGACCATGGAGCGAATTGGCCAAGGTTGGCGAGCTAGGCCATCTGAAAAAATCACCGAAGCGCAGATGTTAGCGATAGCGAAAAATTGGGAAACTGCAAAAATGACACCCTTTGAGGGTGATCTTCCGCAACAAATGCCAAAAATAGCCATTGCTTGGTTGGCAGGAGAAAATAGTGGTCGTGTATTTCAGCTTTACGAAGATGGTGATAATACCTTGGTGTTACATCAACAACAGTTATTTGAGATTCGCGATATACCCATTACAACATTGCTACTAGAGACTTATTAATGCCTGAGTTACCTGAAGTTGAAGTGAGCCGCCTAGGTATTTCTCCCCATATGATTGGCAAGACCATTAGCCAAGTCGTTGTTCGTCATAAACAACTTCGTTGGCCGATACCCGATGAAGTGCATTTAACTCATGGCTTGGTAATCGAAAATATTCGCCGTCGTGCTAAGTACCTGTTAATTGATACTCATGCAGGCAGCATAATTCTGCATTTAGGAATGTCAGGGCGGTTGCGGGTTATTCCTACTAATACACCCTTGCAAAAGCATGATCATGTAGATATTCAATTAACTGATGGATTGTGTTTACGTCTCAATGATGCCCGTCGATTTGGCGCGTGTTTATGGTTAGATAAGCAGCAAGAGTCTCATGCATTATTTAGTAATCTTGGACCTGAGCCACTCACCGATGACTTTGACGCTCAGCGGCTTGTTGATATGTCACGGGGAAAGCTGGTGCCTGTGAAGAGCTTTATCATGGATAACAAAGTTGTTGTTGGGGTGGGAAATATTTATGCAAATGAATCATTATTTTTGGCTGGAATAGATCCGCGGCGTCAGGCGGGGAAAGTCAGTAAAAAGCGTTATTTTGCGTTAACCCCCATTATTAAAGACGTTTTGTCCAAGGCCATTGAACAAGGTGGAACTACCTTGAAAGATTTCGCCCAAGCCGACGGTAATCCTGGGTACTTTGCCCAAGAATTACGGGTTTATGGTCGCGCTAAACAACCATGTGTGAGTTGTGAAACGCCACTCAAATCAGTGGTTATCGGGCAACGTAATACCTTCTATTGCCCCACCTGCCAGCGTTAAGTTGTAGCATGGCCTTTAGGCCATGGAAGGTCGCACGATTGCACGGGGTTAAAACACCCGCCTACAAGAGACATTTCTCATGTAGCATGGCCTTTAGGCCATGGATTGTTGACAAAAATGGACAAGGTTAGAGCGGCGGGGCTAACGCATCCGCCTACAATCTATTAAGCGTCTTTGTGGAACTTTTCAGTCAAGGCTTTTTGCACAACGGGATGACAAAAGCCATCCACTTTACCGCGATGTTTAGCCACTTCTTTGACTAATGTTGAAGAGATAAATGAATTTTCTTCGGCGGGTGTTAAAAATACACTTTCTAACTTTGGATTTAACCGTCTATTCATGTTTGCTAACTGGAATTCATATTCAAAATCTGAAACTGCTCGCAAACCACGGATTAAAATCGATGTATCTAAACTATCCGCAAAATCTGCCAAAAGCCCAGTGAAGCCGACAACATTCACGTTTTCCAAGTGAGATGTAACTTGCTTTATTAAATCAACTCGCTCTTCTAAGGTAAAAAGAGGTTCTTTACTTGGATTCGCAGCAATAGCCACTGTCACCGTTGAGAACATTCTCGCGGCTCTTTCAATTAGGTCAGCGTGGCCATTAGTGATAGGATCGAATGTGCCTGGATAAATGGCTTTTGTGTGCATATTAACAACTCAATGAAGTTCAATAATTAAAGCACACAGCTTATAATAGACCTAAGCATAAATCCAAGGGTGAATAGCCCTAACTCATCATCAGAGTTTATGATGAGTATTCATCAACTAACAGAATATACCGGTGATTTTTCACTTATTAGTTTTGTTGGTACTTAACTGGCGTTAAGGTTACTTATATTATGGAGCGTTTTTAGTGCCTAAGTGCATTCAGTTTTGCTTATTGTTTTTAATTTTTTCTGGACAGAGTTCCGCATCTCCTTGGGTTGGTACCACAGATCCGCAATTGCATTATGATGTACAAATACTCAGTGAATTTGGTTATTTAGATAGCGTTACCACGACTTTCCCTATTCCTTGGAAAGGCATCTCGGAGCAGCTATCGCAGCTTGATACTGCCTTTATGCATCCGTCTGCAGCCATCGCAGCGAATCGCTTAAAACACTATTTAGTGCTGCAAAAGCATAAAGATACATTTTCGTCGGTGACCGCATACGGTGCGACTGAACGCACCCGTTATGCCAGTTTTGATGGTCAGCAGGGGGAAAAGGGACGTCTCAATATTAATTCTGAAACGCGAGTAGGAAGATTGGCTGGGAAACTATCAGTCAATTTTGAGCCTAATGGCGAGCAGAATTTAGATCAAAGTTATTTGGCATACCAACTTGGTGATTGGAATCTTCGTTTAGGCTCTATCGATCAGTGGTGGGGACCATCTCACGGCAATAGCTTAATATTATCCAACAATGCACGTCCAATACCCACATTGGCATTATCTCGCTCTCGAACCTCAAAGTCTGATTCTAACTGGTTGTCATTCTTGGGCCCTTGGTACGCCACAGCGCAGGTTGGACAGTTAGAAGATAGCCGTGATGTACCCGATGCAAAAATATGGGCTAGCCGCTTTACCTCCCGTCCCATTCCAGGACTAGAAGTCGGCCTTTCTTGGTTAGCTGTATGGGGTGGTGATGGCCAACCAGACCGAATGAATGACTTTTTCAGAGTGCTTACTTTTCAAAAACGTTGTTCTGATGGTGCTGATGAATGTGAGCCATCTATGGAAACTCATATCGGCAGTCATTTAGCAGGTCTTGATGCTAAATACACATTTCGCGTTCTACAACATCCAGTCAGTATCTACGGTCAATATGTAGATGAAGGAGACTCCAGTGAATTTAACGTCAGTAACCAAGCTCGCAGTGTTGGTATATCTAGTTACCTGTGGGATGCAAAAGTCTACCTAGAAAATAGCGATACCAACGTATCTTGCGACGACGCCATTGTAGACGTAACCCATTGCTATTATGAAAGTGGCACCTATTCCTCTGGGTATCGTTATTACACCCGAGAACTGGGCGAAGATCGTCAAACCGATGCACGTATGACATCCTTAGGTATTCTAAAACACTTTACCGATGGTGATGTGTTCGAAGCCGCCATTCGTTATATTAAAATTGACGATGCTGATGTAGAGCAAGTCGGACTTACTGAAAAAATTACTCAGCTAAGCGGATATTATCAAACTGTGTGGGGACACTGGCAAGTCAAGCTAGGCGCTGTTCTTGATGCAAGTAAGGTGAATCAGCAGGACTCTGAAAACGACTTTACAGTTTTTTCTGAAATTAAATACAGCCTGTAACTATTAGAAATTCGAATGAATAAGAGCCGCCAATGACTAGACGCAAAATATCCTGTTTCATGATCGTATGTAATGAAGCTGACAGAATTGAAGCAAGTTTAAAGCCCCTAGCGGGTTGGGTTGACCAACTGGTAGTGCTCGATTCTGGCAGTACAGATAACACAGTAGAGCTGGTCAAAAAATACACGGACAAGGTTTATCAGACCGATTGGCCTGGATTTGGCGCACAGCGTAATCGTGCTCTTACCTATTGTGAACATGATTGGGTGCTGAATATTGATGCTGATGAGGTTATTACCGAAGAGCTCAAACAAGAAATTGATGATGTGCTAAGCGAACCTAACCTAGATGCTACTTTTATCAAATTTCCTTGGCACACCTTTTTATTCGGCAAAACCCTCAAACACGGTCGTTATGCATCGCCGCAAGGTAAGCTATTTCTCAAAGAGGGCGCTAATTTCAAACATCGAAGTGTACATGAATCTTTAGAAATGCCGGTAGAAAAAGTCCGCATATTGAAATCGCCGTTACTTCATTATAGTTGGCGAGATTATTATCATGTTCAAGAAAAACACCTGAAATATGCGGTTTTAGGTGCCGGTGATAAAGCTAAGAAAAATAAAAAATCGTCTTTGAGCTTTGCTGTACTGCGATTCTTTGTCGACTTCATTCAGCAATATATTTTTCGATTGGGTTTTTTGGACGGAAAACGTGGATTTTTAATGGCGATAATTTTAGGGCAGTATGCTTTTCATAAATACGCCGCTTTGTGGGCAGTCAATCAACAACCTGACTCAACCGAAGAAGATTAATCGTCATGTCTCATACACCCATTAGCGTTTTTATTATTACCCTCAACGAAGAAAAGTACCTTAACCAAGTGTTAGAGAACCTTCGAAATTTTGATGAGATTATACTTGTCGATTCAGGCAGTACTGACAATACGGTTGAAATCGCTAAACAATATGGTGCCAAAGTGTATCACCAAGATTGGTTGGGGTTTGCTAAACAAAAGTCCTACGCAATGTCTTTATGCCGTAACGACTGGGTACTAAATGTTGATGGTGATGAGATTCTTAGCTCTGAATTTGTTAGTCGGATTCAATCGGTAGTGGATGAAAAAAGTGCGGATGCCTATCGATTGTATTTTGAAGATATATTTTGGCAATTACCAATGTCCGCCAATTCGAAAAAACGCTCTATCGTTAGGCTCTACAACAAACATAAAGTCCAATTTCCAACTGATCGCTTAGTGCATGAAAACGTAAAGGTAAGTAAAAGCGCGAAACAACAAGATATGTCAGGTTTGGTCATACATTATGGATATCAAAGCACTGAAGTGCTCATGGAAAAGCAGAATAAATACTCTTCTTTGAAAGCCCAAGAAAAGTTTAATAAAGGCAAAAAGCCTTCTTGGCTAAAATTGTTTTTGGTGTTCCCTCTGATGTTTGTAAAAGCTTATTTTATTGAACGAATGTTTCTTTCCGGTCGTCGAGGGCTCGTTCATGCCTATATTTCAGCAATGTATGGCTTTTTAAAAGAAGCGAAATTACACGAATTGCATTTTGTGAATAAAAATAACAGGAAGAAGTAAGCGAGTGATTGTGAAATTAGTGATTTTTATAGCCGGCTTGCAAAAATAGCCAATCGCTTTGTTGAAAGTTGTAATTATCGATTTTATTTGTCTCTTTATTAAGCGATCTCAGAAGTCGTTCTAAATTACTCTGTTTCCACGACTCCCCGGCTTTTTCTGCGCACTTATCGAAATCAATCAACCAGATTTTACCAGCATCATCGAGCATGATGTTGTGGATATTTAAGTCGTGATGATAAATCTGTTGCTGGTGGAATTGAGCAATGGTTTCACCGATGTTTTTCCATTCTTGTTCAGATAACGCCCGATTTTGCAAAACATGATGAATATCTTGGGCATTTGCAATTTTAACAGTGAGCAAATCGGCTTGATAATAGATGCACTTTTTAATAATGCGATAGGCAACCGGAGTGGGGGCAGGCAAACCCATAGCGTTCATCTTTGCCAATAAATTATATTCTCGAAATGCGCGAGTAGACTCAAGGCCTAAATATAAATATTGATCGCTGAGCAATTTACCAATCAAACCACCACGACGGTAATGCCTGAGCACCAATTCATGTTGTTCGGTTTGAATAAAGTGTGTTGTACCGCGACCAACTGCTGAGCCGATAATCGCATTTTTTTGCTGCCAAAATATTGGTGAAAAGTAATCAGACTGACAATTAGGCAAAAAACACGGATCAAAGTAGATTATTTCTCCTATTTTATTGGTTTGCTCTGTATCTGTCATATAAATTCTGATTCGCCCTTGTGTAATGGTATGAATTGTAATGAAATTGGACACATATTACAGCAGCAATCGAACCTACTATTGTGAATGTCCAAAAACTCTGTCTTCTGCGTCTATCAGCGATTGGTGATGTTTGCCATGCCGCAGCTATGGTAGACCGAATTGTTAAACATGCTCCTAACATCCAAATTACTTGGATCATTGGCAAGATTGAGTATCAATTATTGAAAGGTATGCCAAATGTACGTTTCATCATTTTTGATAAAAAAATGGGAAAAGATGCCTATGTCAAACTCAAAGATGATTTGAATGGAGAAAAGTTTGATGCCTTGTTTTTAATGCAGGTGGCATTTCGTGCCAACTGGGCGGCGAGATTAATCAATGCTACAACGAAAATTGGCTTTGATTGGGCTCGAAGCAAAGAATTACATTGGTTATTTGCTAATCGGCGCATAGCCGCACAGCAGCACGCCCATGTTTTAGAGGGCTTTATGGGGTTTGCTGATAGCATAAATGTGCCTTCACCTAACAACGTGAGTTGGTCCATTCCACTTGCTGATGACGAGCAAAAGTTGGCTAAAGATCTGCAAGCAGAGCTTAAATCCTATGTGGTAATCAGCCCCGCTGCTAGTAAAGCGGAAAGAAACTGGTTACCGGAGCGATATGCGAGCATAGCGGATTATTTAACTGAAAAAGGGATTAACGTTGTTTTGTGCGGAGGTCCAGCTGATTTAGATAAAAGTTTAGGTCAGCAAATTGAAACTCATAGTAAGCATAAAGTTACAAATTTGATTGGTAAAACCTCGCTAAAACAAATGCTAGCAGTGCTTAAGTTCGCGAAATTTGTGATTGCTCCTGATACTGGGCCAGCCCATATGGCGACTACTGTTGGCACTGACGTAATTGGCCTGTATGCACACAGTAATCCTCGCCGGACGGGGCCATATTTAAGTTTGCAATATGTGGTTTCAGTTTACGACCAGGTTATTTTGCAACAAACCGGTAAAACTTGGCAGCAGCTTCCTTGGGGAACCCGGGCAAAAGGTCAAGATTTGATGAAGTTAATTGAAGTGGAAAAGGTTGTTGAGCAAATTGACAGGCTGTTATCTGCTCAAGGCCGATGAGTATTTATTAGTTCAATGGTTTTTTGCAGCGCTCCTCTATTGGATTTTATAACATCGTAACCCTTCTGGCCGGCGGAAATACGCGCTTTATCGTCAACAAGCCAATGACTAACTAAATCAACAATATCTTGGCTAGTAGTGACTAAGAATAGATTACCGCTTTGTTTTAAAGATTCACATATAGCAGGGTTATTGTGAATGTGGTTTCCCATCATTGTGGGGATTGCAGCCACTGCCGCTTCCAGTGGATTGTGTCCGCCTTTCGCTGCAATGCTACCACCGATGAACGCAAAATCAGCATAATGATATAGGTCGGTTAAAACACCCATTTGGTCAACTAAAACAATGTCGGTATGGCGCACACTCTTGTTTGTTTGAGACGTTCTGGAGACGCTTAATCCAGAGCCGCTGAGCAACTCATAAACTTTATCAAAACGCTGAGGATGGCGCGGAACTATCATTAACAGTAATTCAGGAAACTGTTTGATAAGAGACTTAGTGGCTTCAACTAAAATTTGCTCTTCTGGATCGTGGGTACTTCCAGCAATAAGTATTTTTCGCTTTTCATGCTTAAATTTCGTGACTAAGGGTTCAGCTGCACCACTAATAGTATTTTCCAATTCAAATTTAATATTGCCGGTAATCGTCAGTTTATCTGCGGGGATGCCCAGGCTAAGGTAATTTCGGTAATCTCTTTCTGATTGGGCACAAACGTGTTTGATGGATTGCATCATTGGACTGATCAACGCAGCCATTTTTTGATATCCGCGAACAGAGCGATCGGTCATTCTGCCGTTGACCAAAATTACCGGAATTTGACCTTTCACACATTGCCTTATCATATTCGGCCACAATTCAACTTCTACCACCAAAACTTGTTTTGGACGAATTTTGTTTAACATTCGTTTCATCATCCATCCCAAATCAAAAGGTAAATATAAATGCTGCACTTTCTCACCTAAAAGATTTTTCACATTAGCTGCCCCTGTAGGGGTAGTGGTCGTGACTGTTACGTTTAGGTTTGGATCTTCGCGAAATAATTTTTCAATTAAACTAGCAGCTACAGCGACTTCGCCCACTGAAACACAGTGAATTAATATCTCCGATCCCTTTACAGCTTTGGTGTAAATCGAGAAACGGTTTAAACGATGTAAATTAAATTGTTTTTTGCGCAAACTAAAATTGACTAACCAATGTATAAATAAAATAGGAATAACCAACGATAAAGTTAATGAGTACAGCCAGCGGCTACAAACTAGCTTCGTAGAATTTAAAAATGAAGACTGTTGAGAGGGTGATTGAGTCATGCTGGTAATTATTATACTCTGTCGGCATATGATTAGTAAAAGTCGAATAATCGCGTTTAAAGGTCGTTTTTTAGCCAAAGTGACTGAAAACAGTAAACGAAACTAATATTAACTCAAAAAAGCATGCGCAAGTTCTAAAAAGATAAACTAATCTTAATTTCTCAGGAGAAATCCTGTTTAGAGGAAAGGTGAAAGGATTGTTAAGTAGACTGGCTCAGGTCACTTTTATTTTATTGACCATATTATCAACTGCAACTCTGGCAGAGGATAGGTCAATCAGTGTTTTAGTTAACAGTGATGTAAAAACGGAAGAACTGACCCCCGCTCAATTGCGCAAAATATTTTCGATGCGACAAACTGTCTGGCCTGATGGACAGCCTATATCTGTGTTTGTATTAAAAACCGATAATCCAGCCCATCAAGCACTTTGTAAAGATGTCCTTAAAATGTTCCCTTACCAAATAGAAAGACTGTGGAATAAGTTAGCTTATTCTGGATTAGGAGATAAACCCAAAGAGCTGAAAAGTACCAAAGAAATGCTTAAAAAACTCCGCTCTACCCCCGGTGCCATAGGTTATGTGCTCGATGTTAGCAGCACCGAGAAAGTCAAAAAAATAAAAGTAATAGGAGAATAGCAGATGAAATTATCGGTAAATTTGCTAGCTCTATTTGGTTTTACCTTATCCGCTTTTTCGTTTAGCGCGAGTAGTTCAGACAACTTTAATTGGCGTGGCTTTATTGCTCAAGGAGTGATTCAGGCACAAAACTCTAATTACATTGATGACGAAGGCGACGTCACCTTGAAACTGACAGAGATAGGTCTCAATGGATCTTATACTTTAGATTCCAACTTTAGAGTGGCGGGGCAGGTCGTTTATTTAAACGGTGGTAATCGTTATCCTGAGGGATTCCGAGTTGACTATTTATTTCTAGATTGGCGCGCTATTAGTACACTAGATTGGCAGGTCAACGTGCATTTAGGCAGAGTGAAAAACTATCATTGGTTGTACTCATCCACTCGGGATGTACCCCATACTAGACCAACCATCATTCTACCTCAGTCCATCTATTTTGACGCCTTCAGAGATGTGGCCCTTGGAGTTGATGGTGTGGCGTTAGTTGCCAACACATCAAATACTTTGGGAGACTGGGAATTCAATTGGAGTTATGGAAGCTCGCCCATCAGTCAGGAACAAACTAAGAATTTGATTGCAGAGATTGCCACAGGAGACATTGAACAAAAGTTTGTGCATCAAGGGAATTTCGTTTGGCACAACCAAGCTGTGAAGTTTAGCGTCGGATTGTTGGATTCCAAATTTAAGTATAATAGTGGCGAAAATGATGCATTTTTTGATGGTGATGCACAAGTCCAACGTTTTATGCTTCAGGGCACTTATGAGACTCAAAATTGGCAGTTAGCTATGGAATTATTCAGGGAACGGAGTATCTATAGCAACCTAGTTTATTTGGGGTTCAATAACGACTCCCACGGTGAGGGTGGGTATATTCAAGGTCGTTACAATGTAAATAAAGACATTAGCTTAACTGCAAGATTGGACATTTTTGATTTAGATCGCAAGGATCGAAGTGGTGAAGCTAGGTCGGCGCTATCTGGTGGCATTGTGCCAGCGTACTTTGGCTATCAAGATCAATTCACCTTAGGGACTAGCTGGACTTTTTCAGAAAATTGGCAAGTCCAAGCCGAATTTCATCGTGTCAAAGGCACTGGGCGTTTAGCTCCTGTTTTTATGCCCAATACGATCCAGAACGACCACAAATATTGGAATATTTGGGGTGTTCAATTAGCCCATTGGTTCTAACATGAAGTCTTTTCTTAGCCTTACCAACAAAATGCTCCTACTGTTGCTGGTTTTTTTATTGGTTTTGGGAATATCTATGTCCTTTCTCTGGTTACAAAAAACCAATCAGGACTTCATACTCAAACAACAAGAAATCAAGCATCAAAATCAAAGTCAATACTTACTATTAAATAAGATATTTAGCGCCCGCATTGAGTCTTGGGTTGAGATGTTGGTTCAGTTACATCAGAACGAGCCTGAACCGGTTCAAGCATTAGCTAAAACCTTATCTTCTCGTTTTGAGTTTTTGCAATTGAACATGCAAGTGGAAGAAGGTTGGCTTTTCGATAGCCAAAAAAACCTAATGTATTCCTCTGAATCGGATATACCACCGCATATTCTGAAAAATACGGAGTATGTTTTTGAAAATCAGTCACCTAAAGAAAGCACATTTTGTGTACCTCAGTGTTCACAGATTTTGTCTATTCCTCTGTTTCAGGCGGATGGAAGTGTAGCAGTCATTACATTGAGTCTAAGTCTAATTGATACACTAGCATTTCTTAATCAGTCTACAGATGCCACCCTTGCATTAGTTTATGTGTCTAATAAAACTGAGGCTAAATATGCTCGGGATTTCCGAATAAGAGAACCATTGGCGGTTAAACATTTTGACTTATTTGAACCCTTAATTGATTCGTTTCCGGCAAAGCTAACCATTGATAAACTTACCGTTGAAGGAGCCCAGTTAAATATCAACAATAAACATTATTTTGCTGTGGTTATTCCAATGTCGACTGTAAATGCCGATGATGATTATATTTTGGCAGCATACGATATTACGCCAATGATGTTAGCCCACCGTGCCTACCAACAAACTATACTGATCACTGCATCTGTGGTGTTTGTGCTGGCCATGTTGTTATTCTATTTGATTACCAACAGCGTACGTCAGCGCTTAATTGATTTCAGCGAACGCTTGCCGCTGTTAGCGTTGCGGGAGTATCAACAATTTAGACTCCGAAACAGAGTGACTACACATTATTTTAAAGATGAGCTGGACACCCTAAATGCCTCCGCTAATAAACTGGCTGATCGCCTTGAGCAACTTGATAATGAAGTTTTAACCAAAGCCAATGAATTAGAAAAAATGGCTATGTATGACCAGCTAACTAATCTACCCAACCGGAATATGTTGGTGAGTAAAACTAAAGAGGCGGTGGCAAAGTTAGTCGAGAGTGAAAAGTTTGTCGTGTTAATGATGTTCGACTTAGATGACTTTAAAAAAGTAAATGATAGTTATGGGCATACAATTGGCGATGAATTATTAAGAGAGGCTGCAGCTCGTTTCCAAAGTGCATTAGATGAAAATGGCATCGTTTGTCGACTAGGTGGTGATGAATTTGCAATTTTATTGAACAATGTAGAGGATATCAAAAGTGCCATCAAAGTTGCCGAGAAACTTCTGGATCGCTTTAGAGCGCCGATAAACGTGGCGCAATTGCGTTTTTATGTATCAACCAGTGTCGGCTTTGCTCACACATCATCGGCAGAAACTAACGTCAATGAACTGATTCGTTGTGCAGACATTGCTATGTACCACGCGAAGAACGATGGCGGTAACTGTATCAAGCTATATATCGAATCTATGTCGAAAAATGCCATAGATAAAGTAGCCCTAGAAGATGAGGCCCGAATTGCTCTTATAAACGATAATTTTAGTTTTTCCTTACAACCCCAGATAGAGCTAGAAACTGGACGTCTTGTGGGGTTTGAAGCCTTGTTGCGCTGGAATCACCCTGACAGGGGACCTATTTCACCGGGTGATTTCATCCCTATCCTAGAAAACACTGAGTTTATGTTGACCCTTGGATATTGGTGTATTGAAAATGCGTTTAGTTTGCTGCAAACGTTTAAACAACAAGGATATCCCGATTTAAAAATAGCAATTAATTTGGCCGGTATTCAATTTCTTGATCCTGATTTAGTCCCCTATTTAGAGGAAAAAATAAAAAGTTCTGGGTTGAAACCCAGCTTAATCGAATTGGAATTGACCGAGAGAACCTTAGTGTCTGATATCCAGCGTACCAACGAGATTATGCAAAGGTTAATTGATAAAGGCTTCTTAATTTCTATTGATGATTTTGGCACCGGCTATTCTTCCTTAAGTTACTTGAAAACAATGCCCGCGAATTTTATTAAAATAGACCGCGCGTTTATTGACGGTATGTTATCCAATGATGCCGATAGGCAGATAGTGGCGGCGACTGTGTCCATGGTGCAAAACTTAAAAATGAAAGTAATTGCCGAAGGGATAGAAGAACAATTGCAGATTGATTTACTCAAACAGTTTGATTGCAACATGGCGCAAGGTTTCTATATTGCAAAACCTATCCCCGAAGATTTGTTGTTCGAAGAGTTACAAAAGTACTGTAAAAATGGAATTTGGCAATACGGTCAGTCCCATTAATTGCGTGCAAAGATTGCGATTGTGACTGCCATGTCCACTTCGCCTTCTGTGCTAAATTCCGTGTGTAATTAAATCCTTACACCTCAACATGTCCTATAATTAGTGCCAAAGCAGTGGCACAACGTATTACCTAGCGAAAATTTCTTTTAATATAGCGCCATCTAATTCATTGGGGGCAATATGAGTCAATCATTCTACCAACATCTCAATCAGCAAATTGAACAAGTCAAACAAGATGGCTTGTATAAATCCGAGCGTGTAATTACTTCAGCCCAGAGCGCTGATATAGTTGTTCAAAGCGGTGAACATGTACTTAATTTTTGTGCTAATAATTATTTAGGATTAGCCAATCATGAGGCGTTAATTGCCGCCGCTAAAGACGGTTTAGATGAGCATGGATTTGGTATGGCCTCGGTGCGCTTTATCTGTGGAACCCAAGATATCCATAAGCAGTTAGAGCAAAAAATCAGTGCTTTTTTGGGAATGCAGGACACCATTTTATATCCATCATGTTTTGATGCTAATGGCGGTTTGTTTGAGACTATTATGGGCCCTGAAGATGCCATTATCTCTGATGCTTTGAATCATGCCAGTATTATTGACGGTGTTCGTCTATGCAAAGCCAAGCGATATCGTTATGCGAATAACGACATGCAAGCGTTGGAAGAGCAATTGATTCAAGCCGAAAAAGATGGCGCACGTTTTAAATTAATTGCCACCGATGGCGTTTTCTCGATGGATGGTGTGATAGCCGATTTGCATAGTATTTGCGACTTAGCTGACAAATACGATGCCATGGTAATGGTCGATGATTGTCATGCTACTGGGTTTGTCGGTGAAAACGGACGCGGTAGCCATGAATACAATGATGTTATGGGGCGGGTAGATATCATTACCGGTACTCTTGGTAAAGCGCTTGGCGGTGCATCAGGTGGTTACACATCAGGTAAAAAAGAAGTCGTCGAATGGTTGCGTCAACGCTCTCGACCATATTTGTTTTCTAATTCTGTTGCACCTCCAATTGTTGCTGCGTCATTGAAAGTATTTTCGATGCTGGAGCAAGGGCATGAATTACGCCAGCAACTTAACCGAAATGCTAAACATTTTAGAAGCCGTATGGAAAGTGCCGGTTTTACCTTATCAGGCAAAGACCATGCAATTATTCCGGTGATGTTAGGTGACGCGAAGCTAGCCAGTGAAATGGCTGACAAGATGTTAGAACGAGGCATTTATGTGGTTGGCTTCTCTTTTCCTGTTGTACCAAAAGGGCAAGCGCGAATTCGCACGCAAATGTCTGCCGCTCACTCAATCGAGCAGGTTGATCGTGCAATCGATGCTTTTATCGATGTCGGTCGTGAATTGAAGGTGATCTCATGAAATCACTTGCGAAATTATACCCCGAAAAAGGGATATGGATGAACGATGCTCCTGTCCCTGAAGTTGGTCACAATGATCTACTAATTAAAATCAATAAAACCGCAATATGTGGCACAGACATGCATATTTATCAATGGGACGAATGGTCACAAAATACCATTCCTGTGCCGATGATTGTAGGTCATGAATATGTTGGCATAGTGGTTGAAATTGGTCAGGAAGTCAGAGGTTTTAACATAGGGGATCGGGTCTCTGGTGAAGGACACATAACTTGCGGGCACTGTCGAAACTGTCGTGCTGGTAGACGCCACCTGTGTCGCAATACCGAAGGTGTTGGTGTAAATCGCCCTGGGGCTTTTGCTGAGTACCTGGTGATTCCTGCGTTTAATGCATTTAAAATTCCCGACAATATCAGCGATGAGCTAGCGTCGATTTTTGACCCTTTTGGCAATGCAGTTCACACTGCTTTGTCATTTGACTTGGTTGGCGAAGATGTATTGATCACCGGGGCTGGCCCTATTGGTATTATGGCTGCAGCTGTGGCAAAGCATGCCGGTGCTAGGTATGTGGTTATCACCGACATCAACGATTATCGCTTAGATTTGGCTAACAAAATGGGCGCAACTCGCACGGTAAATGTCGCCACTCAAAATTTGCAAGATGTGATGCTTGAATTAGGGATGACCGAAGGGTTTGATGTTGGTTTAGAAATGTCAGGCGTTCCCTCTGCATTACGAGATATGCTGGCTAAAATGAATAATGGTGGTAAAGTTGCCATGTTGGGCATTCCACCTAAAGATGTGGCAATAGACTGGAACCAAGTGATTTTCAAAGGTTTAACCATTAAAGGTGTTTATGGCCGTGAAATGTTTGAAACTTGGTATAAAATGGCTAGTCTCTTGCAGTCAGGATTGAACTTAGATCCTATTATTACCCATCAGTTTTCTATCGACGACTTCCAACAAGGCTTTGATGCTATGGAGTCGGGACAATCTGGTAAAGTGATATTAAATTGGTAGTCGTTAACTAAACAATAGTAGATAGGGGTCGATTTGGAGCAGTTCGAACATATTTCCGTAGAACAAACACAAGCTCTTTTGTTAGACAAAAAAGCGCAACTAGTAGACATTCGAGATGAACAGTCATTTGCGGCTGGTCATATTGAAGGTGCGGTGCATTTAACCAATGGTAGTTTGCAGCAGTTTATGTCAGAAACTGAATTCGAAACCCCGGTTATTGTTTGTTGTTATCATGGTATTAGTAGCCAACAAGCGGCTCAATTTTTGATTCATCAGGGCTTCGAGCAAGTTTATAGCATGGATGGTGGTTTTGAAGCTTGGAAGGCTGCCATGCCTTTCGTCTCTCAGGAAGCAGACTAAAATTGTGAGTAAATCTCTCGAGTTAGTTAGCTTTGGCCATGAAAGTCCTGCAATGTTGTTGGTTACTTACTTAATTAGCCAGAATATCCCAGCTAGTTATGCTTATGCAGAAGGAGACTTAAACCATCAAGTCTTACTTGACGATCCTGCCTGCCTTCAAGAAGCCGCGTTTATTGTTAAGGAATTTGTCGATAACCCGACAGATCCTAAGTATCAGAAACACGCTTGGGAATTAGAGCAACAACTCTTACGTTCTAGACAAAAATCAGTATTCCCCAAACTGCGTTGGAGTATGTTCCAACAAACCCCGTTCATGTGGCTGATAATGGGCATATGTATTCTGGTTTATTTGGGTTCTATCGCGGGTGGCTTCATTTGGGTCAGAGAGAACCTGATGTTATTGCCCTGGTCTTTACTGATTGAAACAGGGGAATGGTGGAGAGCTATTACGCCTGCATTTATTCACTTTGACGAAATGCACATTATTTTTAATCTGCTTTGGTGGTGGTTAGCCGGCAAGGAAATTGAGAAGAAGTTTGGTTCTAGCACCTTACTGTTAGTCTTTTTGATAACTGCAATTATTCCTAATATTGGTCAATTACTGATGTCAGGTCCTGATTTTGGTGGTTTGTCTGGTGTGGTATATGGAATTATTGGTTTTGTGTGGTGGTGCGGCTGGCTGCGTCCACAATGGGGGCTCGCATTACCTAACTACATTATTGGTTTTTCGTTAGTCTGGTTGGTCTTAGGGTACATCGATGTATTATGGGTTTCGGTTGCCAATACCGCTCATACTTTAGGCTTGGTATGCGGATGCGCAATTGCTTGGTGCTACGTTTACTTCACTCAAAAAAACCACAGTAAAAACTAACTTACAACAGGCTAGCTATCCGCCTTGCACAATAAATTTAGTGATGATGATGTCTTTTATCATCGGTTTCCCCGTTTCTTTTTCCATTAACTCTCTAAGTCGTTCAAGGCTGCTTCTGCGGAAGTCTTCTCTGCCGGTAAGAGATTTTACTTTGTCTTTTGGTTGTCTGCCGAGTATGTCTATGACTGTCGCTCTTAATAGTGGCGAATGGTGCTCAACAGCTTCAATATAATCCGCATCTTCCAACATTAGCTCTATAGTCGTGCGGACAAAACCTAAATTGTTCGCGTTGGAGCCTAAAAAGTTAGTAACGATATCTGGCTCTAATCCATAGTAAGCGAAATTTGATTGGCCGTGGGCGGTTCCAATAAATTGACTTGAAGTAATCGCTAGAATGAACGCAAAAAGCACAGATTTCATATTGTTATCTCGAATTATTTAAATGCGAATTTTAATGGCTTTATTAAGTGCCAATTCAAATGTCTTTAGTTTAGCAATTGTAGAGAATTAATTTAACCAATTTGCCTATTACAAACTGAAGATTATAATCTTTACACTTTGGCGATAAATCTTATCAACCTATTATCTTCAGTATGTTAGCAGCTATTGGTATGATAGCGTCATATTTTCATGGACTTAGCGCAATTTTGATTCAGCAAACTCAATTTCCCGTTTCAATCCCAGCAAATTGGTTGTCAGCAGACGATCTTACTGTTAGCGATCCCTATCTAAAAAATTGGCTTTTAGATACCGGCTCACTTACTGAACGATTGCAATCACACTGTGCGGATTTTAAGCTTGAATTAATAGGTCAACGGCAGATGCAGCCAGAGCTTGAGGAATTGACCCAACTTAGTTCAGGTTCTCTGTTAGTAAATGACACTCAATGGCAAGTTAGAGAAGTGATTTTATGTGGTAATGGCCAGCCTTGGGTGTTTGCTCGTTCGATTTTGCCGCAACAACTTTGTGAAATGGATTTAGTCGAGTTGGGAAATCAACCATTGGGAAAAATTATCTTCAATGATAGTCGGTTTGTACGCAGTCCATTTCAGCTGTTAAAGTTACCCGATACGCGTCACTTTTCTGATTTGCTAGCAATTTCAGCGCAGCGTCCATTGTGGGGACGTCGCTCGGTGTTTGATTTTAAGCAACTACAGTTGATGGTCGCAGAGATATTTCTTCCTGATTGTCCAGCTTACTCTAAACAAGGCTAAATATGGGGAATAGTAAAATTCACGCATTGATCAGATTGGCCCGTATGGATAAGCCAATAGGTAGCTATTTATTGTTGTGGCCGACGGTCTGGGCATTGCTCATCGCTGCCCAAGGCAATCCACCAATACAGATAGTTATTGTTTTTGTTATTGGTGTCTTTGCGATGCGCAGTGCTGGATGTGTTATCAATGATTATGCGGACCGGCATGTGGATGGCAAAGTTGAACGTACTAAATCACGACCATTAGTCAGTGGAGAAGTATCTGAAAAAGAAGCCTTGTTGCTGTTTGCCGGGTTAGTACTTATTTCTCTTTTATTGGTTTTAACCCTCAACTATCAAACAATTCTTTTGTCGTTTGGGGCGTTAGCGTTAGCGATTATCTATCCGTTTATGAAGCGTTTTACCAACCTTCCTCAAGTGGTGTTAGGTGCTGCTTTTAGTTGGTCAATTCCAATGGCTTTCATGGCGATCAACGAACATCTCAATTGGATTGCTTGGTTACTTTTTTTGATAAACGTGATCTGGACTGTGGGTTATGACACTGAATATGCCATGGTCGACCGAGATGATGATCTAAAAATTGGAGTTAAGTCCACAGCCGTGCTATGTGGTCAGGCCGACAAACTTGCTGTGGGTATCACCCAAATAGTCACTTTGCTGTTGCTGGGATTTGTGGCTTACTATTTAAACATGACATGGCCAATGTATATTTCGCTTTTGGCCATGGCAGGATTTTTTGTTTACCAACAGTATCTAATTAAGGATAGAAACAGAGTGAATTGTTTTAAAGCATTTTTAAACAACCATTACGCAGGTATGGGCGTAGCAATTGGAATGCTTTGTCACTATTGGTTATAGTCGTTGGAAAACCGAATTTAGTTAGTCTTTTCAGTTGAAGGACTTGGATTTTCCAACTTATCTAGTCTAGCTTCTAAGGCTTCGAGTTTTTCTCGTGTGCGAATCAGCACCTGACTTTGTACATCAAACTCTTCCCTGCTTACGAAGTCTAGGCGGCTCAACTGAGATTGAAGAACCTGTTTTACTTTTGCCTCCGCTCCTTCAGCCATGGTTTTCACACCAGGGGGAATCGAATCAGTTATTTGTTTTGCGATATCTTCCAGTTTTTTCGGATCCAACATGGATAGAGCCTCCAAATAAAAATATGATTGTAACAGACGAATGTTGAACTTACTGCATTTGTAGTAAAAGTCCTGAATTGATATAACGATGCTAGCTATTCGGTCGTTAATTTTTTACAATTCCCGGCCATTTTTTAAAGATACACCCATGAAACTCAACGACGGTCAAAATCAAGCAGTCAAATTTATCTCAGGCCCATGCTTAGTGCTCGCAGGGGCGGGCAGTGGTAAAACTCGGGTAATTACAAATAAAATCGCATACTTGGTTCAACAGTGTGGTATTCCTGCTCGTCAAATTGCCGCGGTAACTTTCACCAATAAAGCCGCCAGAGAAATGAAAGAGCGTGTGGCCCAAACTATGGGCAAAAAAGACGCTCGTGGTCTCAAAGTTTCTACCTTCCATACCATGGGTCTGAATATCATCAAGTCGGAGTTTCGTAGTTTAGGGATCAAACCTGGATTCTCATTATTTGACGACAAAGACACCATGGCCTTGCTAAAAGATCTAACCGAAGACTCTCTTGATGGTGATAAAGAGCAATTGAGCTTGTTGCAGTCGTGTATTTCAAATTGGAAAAATGATCTAATCTTGCCTGAACAGTTGCAAAAGCGTGCATTGTCGCCCGGAGAAGTGGAATTTGCGAAAGTTTATCATGAATATCAAACACATCTTAGAGCCTACAACGCACTAGATTTTGATGATTTAATCTTGATGCCTACCTTGCTTTTACAAAATAATGAAACCGTTCGGCAAAAATGGCAAAACAAAATTAAATACTTGCTGGTTGATGAATACCAAGATACCAATACGAGTCAGTACGAGCTGGTCAGATTGTTAGTTGGGGAACGGGCAAGGTTTACTGTGGTAGGGGACGATGACCAATCCATTTACTCCTGGCGCGGAGCCAGACCGCAAAACTTAGTGCTTTTGCAGCAAGATTTTCCCAGCTTGAAACTAGTAAAACTGGAACAAAACTATCGTTCTTCAGGGCGAATACTTCATAGCGCGAATATTCTCATTCAAAACAACCCTCATGTGTTCGAAAAAAAGTTGTTTTCAGAATTAGGGTACGGTGAGCCGCTTAAAGTGCTGATTGCAAAGAATGAAGAGCATGAAGCAGAGCGGGTTGTTGCTGAACTGCTTGCTCATAAGTTTATGAAGAATACCCAATTTAAAGATTATGCGATTTTGTATCGTGGCAATCATCAATCTCGGTTGTTTGAAAAGATATTGATGAGTAATCGAATCCCTTACAAAATCAATGGCGGAATGTCGTTCTTTGGTCGCACTGAGGTCAAAGACCTGATGGCTTACTTACGACTATTAGTTAATCAAGATGACGACAATGCGCTGCTTAGAGTGATTAACACTCCTACCCGTGGTATTGGCCGTGTTTCCTTAGAAAAGTTAGGTAGCTTTGCCAATCAGTTAGGATGCTCTATTTTTGAGGCCGCGTGTCATCCGCAATTACACAGCGTTTTAAGCGGCAAAGCCCAGCAGAATATCGAGGCCTTTAGTCGCTGGATTGTTGAAGCTTCTGACAACGCCGTTCGTGGTGATGGTATTGCTGCCATTCGGGGCATGATCAAAGCTATGCAGTACGAAGAATGGCTTTACGAGTCTAGCACTAGTCCCAAAGCAGCTGAAATGGCAATGGCAAATATCAGTACGCTTTTCGGTTGGATAAGCGATATGCTCGAAGGCAATGAACTGGACCCACCGATGACCCTGCAAGAGGTTGTAAATCGGTTAATTTTACGAGATATGATGGAACGTAACGAAGACGCAGAGGAGTCAGATCAGGTACAACTTATGACTTTACATGCGTCTAAAGGATTGGAATTTCCTTATGTTTTCATGGTTGGTATGGAAGAAGGACTATTACCGCATCAAAGTAGCATCGATGAAAACAATATCGAAGAAGAGCGACGATTGACTTATGTTGGTATTACTCGAGCACAGAAGGAGTTGTTTTTTACCTTAAGCAAAGAACGTCGTCAATTTGGTGAGGTGATTCAACCTGAACCAAGTCGTTTTCTTTACGAGTTGCCTCAAGATGATATTGTTTGGGAACATAAAAAAGTAAAAGACAGTGCAGAAGTGCGCCAGCAAAAAGGTCAAACTGGAATAGCAAATTTGAGAAACATTCTATCTAGTGGGAAGTGAATCTTGTGCCAAAATCGCCGTCATACTGATGGGTGATTGTATATAATGACCTTGGCCTAAGGTGCAGCCCGCCTCGACTAGTGCATTGTACTGATCTTCATTTTCAATGCCTTCCGCTATCAGTTTAAATGACAACTGACTTGATATGGCTAATACAGAACGAATCAAATTGTAATTGCGTTTTGAGCGAGTTATCGATTTAACGAATTTATGATCAATTTTTACGTAATCAAATGGGTAGCTGTATAAATAACTTAAAGAAGCAAGACCACTTCCAAAGTTATCTAAAACCAAAATTACCCCGGAACGTTTAAGCTTTTTAATGGCTGGTAACATAAACTGGCTGCGATGATTTAATTCGTTTTCATCAAACTCAAACACTAAATTCGATGGATCAATTTGCGCAGATTTAACCCGTTCAATTATCTGGTTTACTAGGCGACTTTGTGAAAGATGACTAATTGACAAGTTAATTGCTATCTTTTGAGTCGCTTCAGACTCACCTAATGTGCGCCAATGTTGCAAAACCTTACTGGCCTGCTCCAGCATAAAGTTATCAATTTCTACGGTCAGTCCACTAGATTGGGCTACCTTCCAGAACTGTTCCCGCTTTATTTTACCTATTGTAGGATGAATCCAACGCACAAAAAATTCGTGATAGAGAATCCTATTAGTTTGGAAATTTACAACCGCTTGAATTTGAGAGTCAAAATGTTGGTTATTGAGGGTTTTACGAAACTCATTTTCTAATTCGAGTTCTTCCAATAGCTTTTGACGCATACTGGTATCGAACAGTACAAAGCGTCCACGTCCCAGTGCTTTTGCTTGGTACATAGCGGCATCTGCGTCGCGAATCAATTCGTCTGCTGTTTTATATCCTTGTTCAATATTTGATATTCCAATACTCGCCCCTGAATACATTTCTTTGTTGTCGAATTGAAAGGGAATTGCAAGTGTTTGAATAATCCGATTGGCAACCTCTTCCACATCATTAAAATCGTCGAAGCTATCAAGCAGAATAACAAACTCATCGCCTCCTAGCCGAGCTAATAGGTCGTGGGCACGTATGCATTTACTGATGCGTTTGGCAACTTCAACTAAGAACATATCACCAGCATGGTGACCCAAGCTGTCATTAATTTGCTTGAACCTATCTAAGTCGATAAAAAGCACAGCAAACTGATGTTCAGGGTAACGATTTTTGTTTGCAACAGCTAATTCTAATCGACTGTTAAACATGACTCTATTGGGCAGGTTGGTGAGCGCGTCATGGTGGGCATCGTGGATTAACTTTAATTCTATGTCTTTGCGTTCTTCAATTTGTTTCTTTAGATACAAATTGGTTTGATGTAATTCGTCAGTGCGTTCTCGCACTTTTCGGCTTAACTGCATATTATATTTTTGAATCGATTCTGCAGCTCTTTTACGTTCTATAGCTACCGCAATATGGTGTGAAACGAACTTTAATAGTTCCAAATCTTTAAGGGTGTATTTGCTGTCTTTCCCATAGGTTTGAACTGCAATGACGCCGGAAATAACACCATCCACATACAAAGGAGAGCCTATCCAAGAATTGGTATGCTTTATCATGTTATCTGCAGTTTTTTGATCTAACTCGTTTTGAGCGGCTAAATCATTAACCCGATCTGGATCGATTAATTCTGCTTTGCCTGAACGCAATACAAATTCGGTGAGCCCATTACTTAACGGCCTTGAATTGACAACATCATCTATTTCATCACTGTAATATGGAAATTCCAGCGAGCTTTGTTTTTCATCAATAATTGCAACATAACAGTTAGGAGCACTCAATAAGCGGGCTAGAATGTCATGCAAACTAGCATAGAAATCAGACATCTCTCCTTCAACAGAAGCTGCTATTTCAGAAATTTCAAAAAGTGCTTGTTGTAAAGATTCAACTTTTTGACGCTCTAATATCTCTTCTTGAAGCTCATCGTTAATTTCGCGTAATTGTTTTGTTCTCTCGCGAATCGTTTGTTCTGTCAGCTCTCGACTTTTAACTCTATCGAGTGCATTAACAATGTGCTGAGATACGAACAGCAATAAATCTAATTCATCTTTAACGTATCGAACCGCTTTGTCGTAGCTTTGAACTACCATAGCGCCGATAACCCGATTGCCGCGCTTGAGAGGCACACCAATTAAATCTACAGGCGTTTTACCAATTGCTTTGAAATTACGTTCTTTGGATTCTTTTTCGAAGTTTTCTTCGGTTAAAACCAAATGTTGGCCGCTTTTGAGAATATAGCCAGCGATACCACCGAGTAAATCTTTCGCGGGAATTTGCTTGATTACGCTTTCATCAAACTGGTCGACGAAATACGGGAACTCCACAAACTCATCATCTTTTTCGTAAAGGGCTACAAAAAAGTTTTGAGCATTCATGAATTGCCCAATGATTTCGTGAATTGCTACATACAGGCGTGAAAGTTCGCTGATAGAACCAGCTAACTCTGAGATGTCAAAAAGCGCTCTTTGGATATGCTCAGAGCGCTTATATTTTTCAGTTAACTGCTGAAGCTGAGGAATTAGTTCTCGCAATTCCTCAACTGTTAACTGTCCTGCATTACAGTCTTCAGTCAATTAATTTAATCCAATAAATGATTGATCATAAAGAACCTTATACCAGCGAAACTAACTAAAATCAGACACCTTCTATCATGAACTCTATTGCTGCTTTAATATCGTCATCTGAACAATCGCCACAGGTTCCTCTTGGAGGCATAGAACCAAGTCCATTGAGTGCGTTATGCAATACTTCGTCGATTCCTTTTTCCAATCGTGGTGACCAATCAGCGGCATCATGCAGTTTAGGAGCATTTAACACACCTGATGCATGGCAAGCGAAACAAGCGGTATTATATATGTCTTCACCAGAACGAGGACCTGAAGCTGCAGCCGAGTCTGCTTTAGCACCCGCAACATGCACAGAACCAACTGGCGCAATACGGGATTTGATATCTTCCTCAGTCATGTTTTGCGCTTGTACGGCAAACATCAACAAACTTCCAACTAACACGCTCAACAACGCTTTTAATTTCACAATAATCTCCAACGATCTAAATTTAAATTTTGTCACTCACCAAAGAATAACAAATTATAGCGAGTTATTGATACTGAACAACAATTTACTTTGCAATTGCCATCTATCTTCACTCAAAAACTACTTATTTTACGGATTTAACCCTATTTTGCCGATTTCAACTCAGCAAAATCATCATTTCAACCGTAAAAATATTGATAAACTTTCTAAGATTACACGGCTGATAAGTTGTTTCAAAGAAAACTTATCGATATTTTACGTAAATTAGCGCTAAAAAGTGCAATTATTCTATTGCACAATTTTTTTCAAGACCCATATTGAACTATGCAAATGAACTTGTTTGATTGCTTTTTATAATTGTTAATATTTCTATCTAAGCAGTGTTCGTTTTAAACCGAAAAAAGGAGCCGTAAATGTTAAGAATATTTCTGTTTTTAGGTACAAATATAGCCATCATAGCGTTATTAAGCGTGACATTTAGTCTTTTGGGGTTTCAAGGATTGCTGGCAGAAAATGGGGTTGATTTAGACCTAACTGCGCTAATGATTTATGCTGGAGTTATTGGCTTTAGCGGGGCCTTTATTTCTTTGTTTCTTTCCAAGTTTATGGCCAAACGCTCAATGGGGGTTCATGTTATTGAACAACCAGCAGATACGACTCAGCGATGGCTTGTAGATACGGTAAGGCGGCAAGCTGAAATGGCGGGTATTGGAATGCCTGAAGTTGGACTTTTTAATAGTCAATCTCCTAATGCATTTGCGACAGGCTGGAATCGCAACAATGCGTTAGTCGCAGTTAGTACGGGGCTTCTTTCACATATGAACAAAAATGAAGTTGAGGCAGTACTTGCTCACGAAGTGAGTCACGTCGCTAATGGTGACATGGTCACTATGACCCTAATTCAAGGGGTGGTAAACACTTTTGTCGTTTTTCTATCTAGAGTCATTGGGCATGTCGTTGATCGAGTGGTTTTTAAGGTTGAAAGAGGTCATGGTCCGGCTTTTTGGATTGTCTCTATTATTGCTGAGATTATACTTGGATTTTTAGCGATGATGTTAGTGATGTGGTTTTCTCGATATAGAGAGTTTAGAGCAGATGAAGGCGGTGCGAAACTCGCGGGTAGGGCAAATATGATTGCGGCCCTAGCTAAATTGAAAAGTTTTCAGGGAACCCCTGATATGCCTGACGAAATGGCTGCTTTTGCGATTAATGCAGGAAAAATACAAAAGCTATTTTCAAGTCATCCGCCATTGGAAAAACGTATTGAAAACCTGAGAGCTGGTTAATCCAGCTCTGCAAAATCTAATCAAAATAACTTTTCAGGTAAGCCTTTAATAATCGCTAAAGGAAACACTTAAAAAGCAAAACTAGTTTGAATTCTGCGTTCGGTGCTATGGTTTTTATTTTTCGATTTCGCTAGCATTCTTAGATTATCCAAACGCCTGATAAGGCTATCAAATTGTTGGTCTCGGACGGCCCTATCTTTATTCTTTTGTTCAATTCTTTGTTGCTGTATTTCACTGCGAGTGGATTCACATATTGAATCGTGTAAATTAATTAATTCTCGTGTCATAACATCCTCTCAATATTATACTGTGTTTTTGTACAGTATAATATTGATTGATATTTAGTCAATAATTTCGATTAATAAATTATTTTTAAAATAACGGGGCTATATTCTGTTATCCAAGACGCGCTCTGTTTGTTCGGACTCACGCTTGACTAAAATAAAGGTAATAATCATTTTAGTTGGAAGTGACATAATCATTCCCACTGCCACACAGGCTGCACTGATGATGATTCCGTCTATTCCCATCTCATCAATTGTTTGACTAAAAAGATGTAAATAAATCCCTAACATAATTAAACATAATCCCGAGATCATCACCACTTTGAGTAACGTCATTACTTTTGAATTCGTCATCATGGTTTCCCCTTATATGTGAATTCTTGAATTGTATTTAATCAGTAATTCATGAGGTCACATTGATCTAGGTCAGTTTAATAACAAGTTTTGCTCAACGGAAATTCGAACCGCGCGGGTATTGATATCGTTATTATTGAATCCGCTCTCTACGTATTAAAATTATCTAGAACAAATAATTAACAAGCACTTAGAGCATCTTTGGTAGCGCGCAAACAGTCTTTGATTTCTTAATTGTTAATATTTAGTTAAGCGTATAGCGGTTTTCATAATGCTCATTCAATTGCCCCTATCTTTTTTAGGACCTACCTTTCATTGTCAGGTTAGCCGATAAGCCTTTTGTTTAAAGGTTTTCAGTAAAGCATCGTAAAGCGGTGAATTTAGAGAGTGTAAATAAATAGTTAATAAAAGTTTCATTTTCGATGATTATTAGTTGACGACCACATTTTCGTGCTCTATTCTAATGAAAGCGCTTACATTTTGCTTGTTATTACAATAATTTTACAACCTTAGGGTGGCATAAGCAGGACGTGCGCGGGTGAAAAATGTAGTAATGAGTACAATCAAGGTAGTTTTTGGGAGAAAACAACATGACTAAAACAAGGTTTGCAAAAACCCATCTAGCAACGAGCCTTTCGCTCGTTTTAGGGGCTTCACTGTGCGCACCACTAGCTGCACAAGAAGCTGAAGACTTAGAGGTTATCCAAGTAACAGGTTTACGGGGAAGTTTACAAGAGGCTGCGGCCATAAAACGCTCGTCAGCTGGTGTAGTTGACGCTATTTCTGCTGAAGATATCGGTAAATTCCCTGACACCAACTTAGCAGAATCGCTGCAACGTATAACCGGTGTTTCGATCAGTCGTACCAATGGCGAAGGCTCTGAAGTTACTGTCCGCGGTTTTGCGGGTGGAAACAACATGATTACCTTAAACGGTAGAACAATGCCTGCAGCAATAACCTATGGTGCAGGCTCAGGTGCGGATGGTACAACTCAAAGCGGAAACACGCGCTCATTCGATTTTGCAAACCTAGCGTCGGAAAGTATCAGAGCTGTCGAAGTATACAAAACAGGTAAAGCAAACATTGCAACTGGTGGAATTGGTGCAACCATTAATATAATCACCGCTAAACCACTTGAACAAGAAGGTTTTGTTGCTACTGTCGGCGCAAAAGCGGTACACGATACTACCAACCGTACTGGTGATGATCTTACCCCTGAATTGTCTACTATTGTAAGCTACGCTAATGATGAGAAAACATTTGGTGTGAGTTTGTCTGCTGTGCATCAAGAACGTGATTCAGGTTATACCGGCGCCACTGTGAATAACTGGAATATTGACTATTGGGATGATATCGCCGATCCGGATAGAATGTGGAATAACAACACCACAGCAAACTATGTTAATGCTCCAGAGCAGGGACAGCTTTATGCGCGTCCCAATGACATCCGTTATGCATTTTCAAATACCCAAAGAACTCGCGACAATATGCAGCTAACATTGCAGTTTGCACCAACGGATGACTTTAAAGCGTCATTAGACTACACCTTTGCTGAAAACGAAATTGTTGAGCAACGTGGTGAAATTGGTAACTGGCTGCAAATCGGTACAAATACCGGGACGGTAGAGTTCGATAATTCTGCTGTGAAAACACCCATCTATATATCTGAAACCTATGCTGGAGGTGTAGATGAAGGGTACGAGCAACAGTGGCGTGAACAGACGAATACACTAGATTCGATTGGTGTGAACTTTGAATACAATGTTAATGATAATTTTAAAATCATGTTTGATGCGCACGACTCAACGATGCATAGTCGGGGGACAGGTCCAAGAGGTTCCGGCGAACTGGCGGTAGGTTTAGGGGCGCCAACAGTGACCTCAAGAGAATGGTTTTGGGATGGTGACTTGCCTACCTATACTAACGTATATGACGACAGCATTCGAGGTGCAAACAATAACGGGCAAGTGGATGCCGGTGATGTAGGTTCGTCGATTGCTCGCATTAGAAACGCCAGCCAAGAGTCTAAAATCACCCAGTATAAACTTGACGCTACTTACTTCCTAGACAGCGGTCATTTTGATTTTGGTGTGGAAGCTCGTGAAATGGAATCTCGCTCATTTCAAACTGCCGGCAACAACATTGCTTTGGGTAATTGGGGGGTCGCTAACCCTGGTGAATTCGGTGACTTGATTCAACCGTTTGATTTGCCGGGTGAGTTTGACGACTTTACCACAAACTCTGGTGGTTATGGTTTCATTGCTAACGCGCCTGATTTGTATACTGCAGCAGAAGCTCTTTATCCAGGTATTCCAGCTGGAACCGAGGATGCATTGTCATTCGACGATACGATACAAGAAGATTCCTTAGCCGCTTACGTTCAAGTCGCCTTAGAAGGTGAAATCGGAGAAATGCCATTTAGCATCTTAACCGGTGTACGTTATGAAACTACAGACGTGACTTCGACTTCATTAATTAGTCGTAACTACTTTCAATGGGAAGACAATAATGACGTAGTGTCATATGTGGATGGTTCAGAAACCAGTTATGTTACGGCAGAAAGTGACTATGACTTTTTATTACCGAGCCTGGATTTAAAACTTGAGATTAAAGATGATTTAATCGGTCGCTTCTCATATAGCAAAACAATTGCTCGAGCAGGATTTGGAAGTTTAGGTGTATCTGCTTCAAACTTTGCTGGCGGTGGTGGTTCAACATTGTTGGGTGCGCAACCAACAGCGGATGCGTCAAATCCTGCCTTATTACCATTGGAGTCGTCTAACGTCGATTTATCATTGGAATGGTACTACGATGAAACAAGTTATGTTTCAGCCGGTTTGTTCCAAAAAGATGTGGTTAATTTCTTAGGTAGCCGTCAAGTTGACCAACCGCTACTAGGTATTCGTGATGTAACTGGCGGTCCCCGTGCCGAGGCTGCCGTTCAAGCGCTAGCCGACCGCGGTATTACACTTGATGACACATCACTTTACGCCATGATGGTATTGCTAAGTCAACCAGAAGCCTTCCCTGGTGGAGCTGATGATTACACTGGTTCGCCAGAACAAATTCAACAGTTAGCCGAAACCGAAGGTTGGGATTTGGTCGCAAATGAGGATGATCCTGAAGTCATTTTCCGTACTAATACACCAGACAATAACCGAGCAGCCAAAATTTATGGCGCTGAATTTGCGGTACAACATTTCTTTGGTGATACCGGCTTTGGTGTGCAGGCTAACTATACGTTTGTACGCGGAGATGTGGGCTTTGATAACGAAGCGGATCCTAACCAGTCGCAATTTGCTTTAGTGGGTTTGAGTGATACGGCTAACTTAGTGGCTATGTACGAAAAAGATGGTTTCCAAGCACGTGTTGCCCTTAACTGGCGTGATAAATACTTGGCAGAAGTGAATAAAGGTAGTTCTAATAACCCGCGTTATGTGGAGTCTTATACTCAACTTGATGTAAACGTTAGCTACGATATTAACGACCAATTCACAGTGTTCTTTGAAGGTTTGAATATAACTGAAGAAGACATCCGTGAACACGCTCGAAACGAAACGCAATTATGGTATGCAACCGATTTAGGTGCACGCTATCAAATGGGGGCTCGTTACAAGTTCTAAGGCGGTATGAAACGGCAAACAACACCAGTGGTGTTGTTTGCCATCGTCCATAAGCCGCTGTTTATTGCGGCTTTTGTTTTTGTAAATATTTGAATAGGATTTGAAGATGTAGCACACTGACACTTCTTATTTTGTTCAATTAAATATGAATATTTTCATTTTTAATTTGCTGGTTTGAAATAACCAACGAGCAAAAAATTATTGAGGAAATACAATGGCCAAACATGTGCTTTTGAATAATGTGCAGCATAAAGATACTAAGGTGCTTGCGCATTATGCTAAAGAGTTTGCCGACGATGTAGCCAGCGTATTGGTTTTCCCACTAGAATTTGTTGAATTACAAAAAGAATATCCAATCTTTTTCCAATTAGACCAACAGACGGGTAAATATCAATGTGTTGTTATGTTTGGTTTGCAAAAAGATGAAAACCTTTTCCTAAGCGATACAACTCCTTCAGGTTGGGACGCTAACTACATACCAGCTATGATTGAACGAGGGCCTTTTTTAATCGGTTTTCAGCAACAAGATCCCCATTCAGATCCGTCTCCGGTTATACACATTGATATGCAACATCCCAAGGTGTCCACCGACAAAGGGCAGCCATTATTTCTCGAGCATGGCGGTAACAGTCCTTATTTGAATCATATCGCTACCCGATTGCAGTCTATTCACGAGGGCATGGCAATCCAAGATGCAATGTTTAATAGTTTCCTAAGTTGCGAGTTGATTGAGCCGGTTAATATCGAATTTGATTTAAACAACGGCGAAAAGTGCAAAGTATCTGGAAATTTTACGATTAATGAGGAGAAACTAAGAGCGCTGTCAGCAGAGCAACTTTTTGAGCTTAATCAATCGGGATATTTACAGTTTGCGTACGCGGCAGTGGCATCTGTTACTAATATTAGAAAATTGATTCAGCGTAAAAACGCCACATTTGCTTAATAAGCAGAGCTTAGAGTACCTATGTTAAACATCACCAAACAAACTGAAGTTATTGAAAATTGTCAGTCAGGGGAGGTGCCTAATGATATTCATCAGTATAGCCACCCTGTAGTACTTAAAGGTGTGGTTAAGCATTGGAAGCTGGTGGAAGTAGGTTTGGAATCTGCGCAAAAAAGCGTTGACTATTTAAAGTCGTTTTATAATGGTAAGTCAGTATTTGCTTACTTTGGCAATCCTGATATAGAAGGGAAGTACGCCTACAATGAAAATGCAACTGAGTTAAATTATGAGTCTAAACGGGCACAAGTAGATGAGGTGCTCGACCTTATAATGGAACATCTTTACGATCAGCGCCCACCAGGATATTACATTGCATCAAATGTTATTGATTTGAATTTCCCTGGACTTCGCGCTGACAATGATTTGCATATTCCTGTTATCCAAAAACAGCATGCGACCGAACCCCCGATACCCAGTATTTGGATTGGCAACAAGTCAATTGCTCGCTGTCACTACGATGCTTCTGACAATATTGCTTGCGTTGTCACCGGAAAACGGCGTTTTATTACTTTCCCACCGGATCAAATTGCGAACTTATATCCCGGCCCCTTAGCTCCTACACCAGGTGGCCCGGCGATTACTATGGTGGATTTGCACAATCCTGATTATGAAAAATACCCGAAAATTAAACAAGCATTAGCCCACGGACAAGTCGCGGAATTAGAACCGGGCGATGGTATCTATATTCCGAGTATGTGGTGGCATCAAGTCGAGGCGCTAAGCCCATATAATGTGTTAGTCAATTATTGGTGGAGTAATGCGGAAAAGTATATGGGGGCTGCGATGAATGTGTTGTACCACGCGATGCTAAGTCTTCGCGATAAACCGGCACATGAAAAGGCAGGTTGGAAGCATATCTTTGATTACTATATTTTTGGTGAGGGTGAGCAACCTACAGAGCATTTACCGCCTGAAGCCCATGGTTTTTTAGCGCCCATGAATGAAATGATGTCACGTCAACTTCGTGCCATGTTAATCAATAAACTAAATCGATAAATGGATCGCAAAGGTGAGCAGAAGGTGAACAGAAAAATCAAAAATGTGGTTATTGCTGGCGGTGGAACCGCTGGTTGGATAGCTGCCGCAGCATTGGCTAAACAGATGCCTTCCGTCATCAATGTGACCTTGGTGGAGTCTGAAGAAATCGGTACCGTTGGCGTCGGTGAGGCAACTATTCCGCCCATGCGAGTATTCAATAAACTGTTGGGCATTGATGAGTCTCAGTTTATGGCAGAAACGTCAGCTACCTTTAAGCTAGGCATTCAATTTGATAATTGGGGTAAGCAAGGAGATAGCTATATTCATTCATTCGGTATGACAGGTAAAGAAAGCTTTATTGCTCCATTTCATCACTTCTGGCTATACGGAAAAGAACAGGGCGTTGCAAAGGACTTTGGTAAATACTGTTTTGAATTGGAAGCTGCTAAGGCCAATAAATTTGCGCTTTCAGATAAGTCATCTATCAATTATGCATACCACTTAGATTCCAGTAAATATGCCGCTTATTTGCGTAAGTTTAGCGAATCTCGAGGAGTGAAAAGGATAGAAGGAAAAATTGCCGCAGTAAATAAAGACCCCAAAAATGGTTTTATCATTAGCTTAAAATTGGATTCAGGACAGTTAGTCGAGGGCGATTTATTTATTGATTGTACCGGCTTTCGAGGTTTGCTAATCGAGCAAGCGTTACATACGGGTTATGAAGATTGGTCGCATTGGTTACCTTGTGATAGTGCGATTGCGGTACAAACTAAGTCGGTAGGGGAAGTATCTCCAATCACTCGTTCTATTGCTCATCACAGTGGCTGGCAATGGCGGATTCCATTACAACATAGGGTTGGAAATGGCATTGTTTATTGCAGCAAGTACATGACTGATGAACAAGCTAAAGAGTATCTCTTAACGAATATTGAGGGCGAGGTTATTACCGAGCCCAGAGTGATAAAATATCGCACAGGTAGGCGTCGTAAACATTGGAATAAAAACTGTCTAGCCCTTGGTTTGGCTAGCGGTTTTGTGGAGCCTTTGGAATCAACCAGTATTCATCTCATTATGATGGGCATTATTCGCTTACTCAGGCTTTTCCCTTGTGGGGAAATATCCGATTCGGTAATTGATGAATACAATCAACAAGCCACCGACGAGATCGAAAAAATCCGCGATTTCATCGTCTTGCACTATCATGTTACTCAACGGCAAGACAGCGAATTTTGGCGACATTGTAAAAGCATGGAGGTGCCAGAGAGTCTGGCTCATCGAATACGGCTGTTTACCGATCACGCCCATGCATTTCAAGCCGATGGTGAATTGTTTAGAGTCGATTCTTGGACACAAGTTATGCTTGGTCAAGGGATTGAGCCAAAACAATACCATCCCAGTGTTCAGGGAATGCCGGTGATGGAGTTAGAAAAGTTCTTATCTTCACTGGAACAATCAATATCTAAGGCGGTTTCCCAATTACCTAGTCATCAACGTTTTATTCAACAATATTGTAGCCCACCCAATTAACGATGATGAGTTTGTAGTAAAAATCAACAAAACAGGTATTGGGGATAGAATAATTCCAGTATTTACATTTTTTTAACGTTAAGCATTGCTTTTTATTGCGAATCCAACTAACCTCTGAATGTAAGCGCTTTCATTTAGGTGGTTTTCGTTATAGTTTTCGCGCTTAACACTTTGTTGACCATCAAAAAGATACCGATTAACCATTAACAGAATTAGTAATTATCAAATCATGAGCAACCTTTCCTTACCATCTTCATCAAAATTACTGGACCATGACTTCGTGTTCGGTGTAGCAACGTCTTCTTTCCAAATTGAAGGAGCAGCGGACAGCAGATTAGAATCAATTTGGGACACTTTTTGTGCCACACCCGGTAAAATCTCCGATGCTTCTAACGGGCTGGTGGCATGTGAGCATGTTAAGTTTTGGCGCGAAGATGTGGAGTTGATTGACTCTTTAGGCGTGGATGCCTATCGATTTTCCATCTCTTGGCCTAGGGTGGTCAAAAAAGACGGTTCTCTAAACGATAAAGGGATGCAGTTTTACATTGATTTGGTGGAAGAGTTAGTTAAGCGCAACATCAAACCCTTTGTCACTTTATATCATTGGGATTTGCCTCAGCACTTAGAAGAAAAGGGTGGTTGGCTGAATCGTGAAACCGCATTTCATTTCGAGCATTACGTGAATTTAGTTGCTAAAGCTTTGGGAGACCGAGTATACGCGTACGCTACCTTAAACGAACCATTTTGTTCAGCTTACCTAGGTTATGAAAATGGTGTGCACGCACCGGGTAAAACGGGACAAGCAAACGGTAGGAAGTCAGCCCATCATTTACTGTTAGCTCACGGTCTTGGCATACGCGCATTGCGTCGAAATTGTCCCGATACTAAGGCTGGAATTGTACTTAATTTCACCCCCTGCTATCCAGAGACTCAGGTGGCTGAAGATATAAAGGCTGCGAAAATAGCCGATGATTATATTAATCAGTGGTACATGCGACCCGTTATGGAAGGGCTCTATCCAGATGTGGTTGAGCTAATTGAACCACAAAACCGACCTGATATTTTACCGGGCGATATGGACTTGATTAGCCAGCGCTTAGATTTCTTAGGAGTAAATTTTTATACCAGACTAAAATATCGCAGCGATGGCAAAGGCTGGTATGAAGAGCTTCAACCTAAAGGTGTAGTCACTACTGACATGGGGTGGGAAGTTTACCCTAAAGCACTTTCTGAGCTCTTAATATCTCTTCATCAACGTTATACACTGCCACCAGTTTACATCACTGAAAATGGTGCGGCGATGCAGGATGAAATTAAACACGGCAGAGTGAATGATCAAGACAGAATTGACTACTTTCAATCACATCTCAATGCTGTTGATGACGCCTCCCAGCAGGGTGTTGATATCGCCGGTTATTTCGCCTGGAGTTTGATGGATAACTTTGAGTGGGCAGAAGGTTACGAGAAGCGGTTTGGTATTGTGTATGTTGACTATCTTACCCAGAGTCGCACTATTAAAGACAGTGGACTTGCCTATAAACAACTGATTACTAGTAGGTAGCAAAGTAAATTATGCAAAGCGAAATAACCAAACTGCCAATAATTGAAAAAGTCGGTTACGCCATGGGGGACGCCGCCGCTAATTTAGTCTGGCGCGGGGCGCTTGCTTATTTAGCTGTTTTTTATACTGATACGTTCGGTTTGACTGCCGCAGCGGCCGCATTGTTGTTCCTCGTGGTCAGACTATCTGATGGTATAACCGATATCATTATGGGGATGATTGCCGATCGCACAGATACTCGGTGGGGCAAGTTCAGACCGTGGATTTTATTTTCTACGCCATTACTTGGCCTATTCATGGTGCTATGTTTTACCACACCAGAATGGTCAGCGAGTAACAAGCTAATCTACGCCTATGTCACTTATATCGGCTTAACACTCTGTTATACCCTCAATAATGTGCCTTATTCGGCTTTAATGGGAGTGATGACCGAATGTGATGTTGAACGGACCAGTTTATCTGCGTATCGCTTCGCCGGCGCATTCTTTGGTGGTTTGCTGGTTATGGGGTTTTTACCGTATTTCGTCGACTTATTTGGCCAAGGTAATGATGTACAGGGTTATCAATCAACGATGTATCTGTTTGCTGGAATATTGGTTGCGTTAATGGTCTTTACGTTTTTATCCACTAAAGAGCGAGTGAAACCTGTAGTCAATAACACCTCAGGGTTGAAAACTGAGCTGTGGGATCTGACTAAAAATCTGCCGTTTATTTTATTACCTTTGATGAGTATTAGTCTGTTTTTCTATTACCGTAACGTATTAACCGGTGTGATATTTGCGGTTGTTATTGCTGGGACTTGGATACTAATAAACCGCTTTCTGGCCAAACCCAGAGAGCAAATTAGCTCGACTCAACAGGATATGATTGACCTGATAACTAATAAACCTTGGTTAATCTTGTTGGGTATGGGCTTTTTAACCATGATGTTTAATGGCATCAAATACGGTGTGATTGCCTATTACTTTAAGTACGTTATTGGTGATGAATTGATGACAGGTCAATTCTTCGTAGCCCTGTTAGTGGTATCTATTTTTGGTGCATTAAGCACATCGTTTCTCGCTCGTGTTTTTGGTCGTAGAGTACTGTTTATTGGTTCATTAGTTATTGGCAGTATATTAACTATTTGCTTTTACTGGGTGCCTGAAGGAAATGTCACCTTAGTGTTTGTGCTAGGTTGTTCCGCAGAATTCTTTGCAGCTATTTTTCCTACTTTGTTCTTTTCGATGTTAGGGGATTCCGCTGATTATTCTGAATGGAAGAACGGACGAAGAGCAACGGGTTTAGTCTATTCTGCAGGAACATTTGTGCAGAAAACTGGCGGAGGGTTCGCAGGAGCACTAGTGCTGGTAGTATTGTCTAGTTATGGCTACGACGGTATGGACCAAACGACAGTTGCAGATAGCTTACCTGGTATTAAATTGTTGATGAGCTGGATACCTGGATTTTTTGGTATAGCTGCTGCAATTTTGATGTTGTTTTATCCCCTAACCGATAAACAACAGAAAAAAATTACTCTAGAACTCAAGGGGCAAAGAGCATTGGCGTAGTTTTTTCTATTCAGTAGTATCCTTGCCTGATTGCCCTAAACTTTACACACATCGGATGTTTTGTAATGCTGCATAATTATTCATTACAAGGTGGCGATTGTATAGTAGGCTAGCTATCCTCTAGTCTCAGGGCGAATATTAGCAAAAATTTATGGCAACGATTTACGAAGTAGCAAAACATGCTGGGGTGTCTTTGGCAACGGTTTCCAGAGTCATGAACGGCAATGTCAAAGTCAGACAAAGCACTAGTGACAAAGTAATGCATGCCATGAAAGAGCTTGGCTATGTGCCAAATAATTTCGCTCGTTCACTCGCATCAAATAAAGCAAATAGCATTGGTCTTTTGGTTTCTAACCTTAATAGCTCATTCTTTGGACAGATGATGAGCGGCGTGGAAACAGAGCTAAGAGCCGCTGGTAAACACGTGATTATTTCTGCCGGTCATGATGAAGAGGCGGAAGAGAAAGACGGTATTGATTTTCTGATCAGTCGTCAATGTGATGCCTTGATTGTGCACTCTGAAGCCATCTCTGATGAATATTTAATTGAGCTAAACAAAAGCAAACTCCCCATTTTAATTATGAACCGCGTCGTCGAAAGCATGCAAGATCAGTGTTTTATTGTTAATAACCAAGCTGGTGGTTATATGGCTGCACAGACTTTGTTGAAAAAAGGACATAGAGACATCGCCTACATTAGCGGTCCTACTTATAAAGAAGATACTAAGCAGCGTTTAATTGGTCACAAAAGAGCGTTGCAAGAGTATGGCGTGGTGTTTAATGAAAAACTCCATTATGTAGGTGATTATCTTGAGACCGGTGGTATCGCAGGGATGAATTATTTACTCAATTCAGGTGAACATTTTAGTGCATTAGCCTGTTCAAATGATGAAATGGCATCCGGTGCAATGAGTTGTGCTAGAGAGCATGGTTTGGTGTTACCAGAAGATTTATCCGTGATTGGTTTTGATGATGTGTTATTTGCAAAACATATGTTTCCCAAATTAACCACAATTGATAACCCAGTATTAGAAATGGGGAAAATGGCGGCTCAATGGGTTTTGAAATATGTTTATAAAGAGTCAAATAGAGAAATTCAGCGCGTTTTCGAACCCAAACTTATTGAACGTTTATCTGTTATCGAGTTGAATTAGAGAAAGGCCCTTTCTTACTGTTAATGCGGTCAACCCCAGTTATGAGTAGAAAATTAAAAGCAGCAATTTGACTTATGCAAATTGCTGCTCATTTTTACTGATCTCAAAATGTTGTTGAGCAGTTTTCGTTCACTTTATAATTTTGGTCCAGAATTAGAAATTTCCTTTCCTTCATCGTTATCAGTGAACTTCACAAAGTTCTTAGTGAACAAAGTTGCTAAATTAGTAGCCTTTTCAGTCCATTGTTCGGCTTGTTCATAAGTGTCACGAGGATCCAAAATATTGTCTTCAACATCATGTAAGTGTTTAGGTACCGACAAATTAAAGATTGGAAGTGTGTTCATTTCCGCTTGATTAATTGAACCGTCTAAAATGGCATCTATAATCGCGCGAGTAGCTTTAATGGAAATACGTTTTCCCGTGCCGTTCCAGCCAGTATTTACCAAGTATGCTTCGGCACCCACTGCGTGCATTCGTTTACGCAAAACTGCTGCGTATTTTGTTGGATGAAGACTTAAGAAAGCCGCACCAAAACAGCTCGAAAACGTTGGTGTAGGCTCCGTAATTCCTCGTTCTGTACCTGCTAATTTGGCTGTAAATCCAGACAAAAAGTAGTACTCAGCTTGTTGTGGGGTTAACTTAGCAACAGGAGGAAGCACACCAAAAGCATCAGCGGTTAAGAAGATAACTTTAGTTGCATGACCGGCTTTAGAAATAGGTTGGACAATGTTTTCTATGTGATCAATGGGATAAGAGACTCGGGTATTTTCAGTTTTTGAGTTATCGTCAAAATCGATTTTGCCATTACTGTCTACAGACACATTTTCCAACAACGCATTACGACGTATTGCAGCATAGATTTCCGGCTCTTGTTCTTTGCTCAAATTAATCGTTTTCGCATAACAACCACCTTCAAAATTGAAGATACCGTTGTCATCCCAACCATGTTCGTCATCGCCAATGAGTTTTCTGTGTGGATCTGTCGATAGTGTGGTTTTTCCTGTACCTGATAAACCGAAGAAAATTGCCACATCGTCATCTTTACCCACATTCGCGCTGCAATGCATGGAAGCAATACCTTTGAGCGGCAAAAAGTAATTCATCATTGAGAACATACCTTTTTTCATTTCGCCGCCGTACCATGTACCGCCGATAATTTGGACTTTTTCAGTGAGGTTAAAGGCGACAAAATTCTCTGAATTTAAGCCGTGTTCCTGCCACTTTTTATTCACCGTTTTAGAACCGTTCAGAACTAGAAAGTCAGGTTCAAAACCTTCAAGTTCTTGTTCTGTTGGACGTATAAACATATTCTTCACAAAGTGTGCTTGCCATGCCACTTCGGTCACAAACCGCACTTTCAAACGGGTATCTGCATTAGCACCACAAAAGGTATCCACAACAAACAGTCTTTTACTGCTTAACTGTTGAGTAACCGTTTGTTTTAGCTCTTGCCATACTTCAGTGCTAATCGGTTTGTTATCATTTGTGCCTTGATCAGACCACCATACCGTATCTTTAGTGGTGTCATCGCGAACGATGTATTTATCTTTTGGTGAGCGACCGGTAAATATACCAGTGTCGACAGACACTGCACCGAGTTCTGTTTCAATACCTTTTTCATAACCAACTAAATCACTTTTTGTCTCTTCTTCAAACAGAAACTCATAGGATGGATTATGAATAATTTCCGTGGCATCAAGAATGCCGTTGTTGTCTAAATATTTGGTTAGTTTTTCAGTATTCATGAACTATTTTTCCGTAGGGTTTTATATTTTTATTATTATTTTTGTATTTAAGCTAACTTTGTTATTAAAGTTAGACTCCCTAACACTAATGGGTCTGAAAAGGAAAAACTAGATCAACTTACTACTCATTCAAAAAAAAAAGCGATAAGTTATAACAATTCATCGAATTCTAAGCATGTAAGCGTTTTCAAAAGCTGTTCGCTGGCTGAGACTAAGAAATCTCTGTAATGTTTAACTTCCCCATCCCCTTATTTATGCGCCTAGGAGTGATTAAATGGCCGAGTCTGTAGAGTGTATTGTTGTCGGCGCTGGCGTCGTTGGCTTAGCTGTTGCACGAGAAATGGCTCAAAAAGGTGTGGAAACCATTGTCATTGAAAGTCAATCTCAAATCGGCACAGGAATTAGCTCTCGCAATAGCGAAGTAATACATGCTGGTATTTATTATCAGCCTAATTCTCTTAAAGCTCGGCTTTGTGTTCAGGGGAATAAAATGCTTTATGCGTATTGCGAGGAACGCAATATTGCCTATAAAAGATGTGGCAAACTGATTGTCGCTACATCTGAAATTCAGTTGCAAAAGCTAACTGAAATTCAACAAAACGCACGTGCCAATAATGTGTCAGATCTTGAATTTTACAGCAGACAAAAAGCCTTAGCTTTAGAGCCTGAACTTGCCTGTTACGGTGCATTGTTTTCGCCTTCAACGGGCATTATCGACAGTCATGGATTTATGTTAAATTTACAAGGTGACTTGGAAAGAGCTGGTGGCGCGGTAGCACTAGGAGCGGAATTGGGTTCAGCTAAATGTACTGATAATTCAATTCTACTGGATATTGTTGGCGACCAAAGCATACAAATTAACGCAAAGTACTTAATTAATTGCGCAGGTTTACACGCCCAGAAAATTGCTAGATGTTTTGAGGGTTTACCGCAAAGTAGCGTGCCTGCTATTCATTATGCAAAAGGAAACTATTACGCCTTGTCTGGCAAAGCGCCGTTTAGCCACCTTATTTATCCTGTTCCTGAAAGTGCTGGTTTAGGAGTGCATTCCACATTAGATTTAGGTAATTCAGTCCGTTTTGGTCCTGATGTCGAGTGGGTCAATGAATTGGATTACAAGGTCGATCCTGCTAGAGCAGATGGGTTTTATCAGCAAATTAGAAAATACTGGCCTAACCTTAAAGACGGTTCTCTAGCGCCTTCATATGCTGGAATTCGTCCTAAACTCCATGGGAAAGGTGAAGAGGCAAGAGATTTTATGATTCAGACTGAATCACAACATGGTATTGCAGGTTTAGTTAATCTGTACGGTATAGAATCACCGGGGCTGACCGCGTCGATGGCCATTGCTGCGCTGGTAGTAGATGGCGTATTAGCGAAAAACCTGTAGCCCCTCTAATCAGCCACTTAATAAAGTATGGCTTGCCATTTTCATTTCACTTTGCATATTTATATTTCAAAGTTTTTTCCTAATTAACGGGACAATCATACTAAATTTAACCACGCCTTAATCTTCTGTTTTTCTCTAATATTTTGTTTTTATTGGTTATTTTTAATTAATTTGAATGCCGTGTGCAGTTTTGATTTTAGTCAATGTAGCACCTGGTTATACAACGTATATTGAAATAACTGATTGAGGTTATTTGGTTGTTACATCCTTCATCTTACCTCATGAAAAAAAGGGTTATCCATTGTTAAATTAGAATTGATAACGAAATCCTTATTTATTGATACAGGTGAAATTTGAATATGCTCAAAATACGTTACTTTTTGATAGCGATATCAAGCATGGTTTTTGTCACGCAAACCTTTGCCGCTGATGCGTTAATATCGGTGGGTAAAACGAAATCGATGATTTGCGCTAGTTGCCATGGTAGTGCTGGTATCAGCCTCAGTCCTATTTGGCCAAATTTGGCTGGGCAAAAATCCGCTTATCTAGAAAAGCAACTTAAAGCATTCCGTAATGGTGAGCGTAAAGAACCGACGATGGCGGCAATGGCTAAAGGATTAAGCGACAAAGATATTAAAGCATTAGCAGCTTATTACGCGTCTTTAAAATAAAACCATAACAACTTGGCTTCAGATTTTTCGCTTTGCAGTGAAATTGTCCTTTTATATCAATGTTTTTAGAACTTAAGTAATTAAAACTCATCATTATTTTAGCTCATGAGTAGAATTTCTTGATATAAAAGGTATAAAGCTATAACATATGTTCATTAGGGCATTTGGCCTACCCTTTATTACAGGATTATTATTTATGTCATCAGGAAATTCATACCCACTTGAAGACCTCAAAGTCGTAGAGTTTACACATATGGTTATGGGGCCTGCTACTGGTGTGGTACTAGCAGATTTAGGTGCAGTGGTGACAAAAATAGAGCCTATTGAAGGTGATAAAACGCGCCGCCTAAAAGGTTCGGGTGCTGGTTACTTTCCCATGTATAACCGCAATAAGCGCAGTGTGTGTATAGATCTCAAATCAGCAGAAGGTAAAGAGGTTGCGTTAAACTTAATTCGCGAAGCGGATGTGTTGATTGAAAACTTCAGACCGGGTGCGATGGAAAAGCTTGGGTTTGGTTATGCAGCAATGAGTCAACTGAATCCAAGACTTATTTATTGTTCATTAAAAGGCTTTTTAACCGGCCCATATGAAAACCGTACTGCGTTGGATGAAGTGACGCAAATGATGGGCGGACTGGCTTATATGACAGGTCTTCCTGACAAGCCTATGCGGGCTGGCTCTTCTGTTATTGATATCACTGGCGGTATGTTTGGTGTTATCGGCATTCTTTCTGCTTTGCATGAACGCCATACGAGCGGTAAAGGTCGTCACGTTACTAGTTCATTATTTGAGACTACCGCATATTTTGTTGGTCAGCATATGGCCCAAGAAGTGGTGCTAGGTGAAGCTCCCCCTCCTATGTCTGTGCGCAGAAGTGCTTGGTCAATCTACGAAATTTTCAATTGTAAAAATGACGAACGTGTTTTTGTTGGGGTTGTCAGTGACACTTTGTGGAAACACTTTTGTAAAGAATTTGAACTACACGAATTTGCAGCAGACAGCAGCCTAGATAAAAACAATGATAGGGTGAAGCAGAAAGATAGAATTATTCCGGTAATCAAGGAATTGTTTAGTGGCTTAGATAAGCAAACCCTGATGGACCGTCTAGAGCGTGCGGGGATTCCCTTTGCGCCAATCAATACTCCCTCTGATTTGTTTAATGATCCGCACCTTAATAGTGGTGGATTACTACCGGTTACAACACCCCAAGGTATCGCTAACCTGCCTTCTTTACCGATTGAATTAGATGGTAAACGTACTGTTCTACATCATGATTTACCAAAAGAAGGCGAAGATACCATTCGGGTGCTAAAAGACGCCGGATACAGTGATAAACAAATAGCAGAATTAATTGATTTAAAAGTAGTAAAAGCCCTTACCACTGATTAATAAAAGTTTTCAACCTACTCCGAAATGTGGTTGTTTTAAAGGGCGTTTTAGCCCTTTTTTTTACTCTTTTTGGTTTTATGCAAACACTCTTAAGTTAGTGCTTAGTGGAGATGTTCAAGATTCATTTTTTGTGAATCATAAGAGTGTTTAAGGGGACATAAAAGTATCAATACTTACGCATAAAAGATATGCTGACATATCATTTGGTTGCGACCGAAAACGAGTCACACCCTGAGTTAGAATCAAACATATAGTTAAGTTTAGGCAAATAGGAGCGACTATGGAATTATCTGAAAAAACGGCCCGTCAGATTTTTGCGGAGGTTCAGGCTAATCCAGCCCGAAAGCGTTTTGGTTTTGGAAATAAGGCTATTTTGGTCAATATAGATTTGCAAAAGGCCTACACTCGAACCGATCTTTTTAAAACTGCCTACGAGACAGACCCGCGACAGCTTGAATATGTCAATAAACTTGCGGAAAAATTCCGTGCATTGGGTTGGCCTGTTGTTTGGACTAATGTGGCATATATGGATTCTGGTGAAGATGCTGGTATCTGGGGAACCCGCACAGATACTCCCGATAGTTTACAGAATATTAAATTTGATAGTGAGCGCTCAGAGCTTGATGACCGTTTGCAAGTCGACCGTAAAAAAGATGTTTTTTACTGTAAAAAAATGCCTTCTCCGTTTTTTGAAACTCAACTGCAAAGCCTATGCGTATGGCACCAAGTGGATACCGTTATATTAACCGGTGGTTCAACTTCTGGTTGCATCAGAGCCGCTGCGGTAGATAGTTTGTCACGCGGATATCGCACTATAGTGCCGATCGAGTGTGTTGCTGACAAACATGAGAGCTATCACTTCGCTAACCTTACCGATTTATCATTGAAATATGCTGATGTATTAGCCGTACAAGAAGTATATGACTGGTTAGAAAAATAGTAGAAGGAGTTTTTTTAATGCATACAGATCCCGGTTACTATGATTATTGGCCTTATCACAAACGTCCTAAAATCACTTGGCCAAATGGCGCTAAAGTCGCATTTTGGGTAGCACCCAATATTGAGTTTTATGAGCTAGATCCACCTGCAAATCCATCTCGTAAGGCTTGGCCGCAACCTTATCCTGCCATTGCCGGATATGGTATTCGTGATTACGGTAATCGTGTGGGTCATATGCGTCAAATGCAGCTTCTGGATAAATATGGTGTGCGCGGATCCATATCATTATCTACCGCATTATGTGATCACCATCCTGAGATTATTAGCCTGTGTAAAGAACGGGACTGGGAGTTTTTCAGTCATGGTATCTATAACACTCGTTATACTTATGGAATGAGCGTGGAGCAGGAACGAGAAATGATCCGCGACTCAATTGAAACCATCTATAAACATACCGGACAGAAATGTGCTGGTTACTTAGCCCCAGCACTATCGCACAGTGACCATACTATTGACTTGTTTGCCGAAGTGGGAACGGAATTATTTGGCGATGATGCCGGCTTTTACACTTGTGACTTATTTCATGATGATCAACCAACTCCTATCCATACTCGTTCTGGTAAAAAGTTTGTGTCAATTCCCTATTCATTAGAGATGAATGACACCATTGCTTACGTATCTAATAAAGTTACACCTCGTCAATATGGAAAAATGCTCAAAGCAAATTTTGACCGTTTGTACCAAGAAGGCGAAGAGAGTGGAACCATCATGTGTATTCCAACTCACAACTATCAAGTGAGTTGCCCACATCGTCTAAAAGCCTACGAAGAAGCCTTGGAATACATCACCGGACACAGTGATGTTTGGGTAGCTACTGGGCGCGAAATAGCAAGTTATTACATGCAGCATTGTTATGACGATAGTGTCGCTGATATAGCTGCCAAGCAAGGAGGGAAATAATCATGAGTCTAGATGATTCTTATCTTCAATATCCCAAACGACATTACGGAATGGACCACGATTTATATGATTGGTCGATGCTGACAGAGCGTAAACCTATAGTCTGGCCAAATAACAAAAAACTAGCGCTTTGGGTAAATATCAACGTCCAGTTTTTTCCTTTGAACCAAGGTGCAAACCCAGTTGCCGTGCCTGGTGGTATGAAAATGCCTTATCCAGATTTACGCCACTTTAGTTTGCGTGATTACGGTAATCGCGTCGGTATATTTCGAATCTTCAAAGCATTAGATAAATTTAATATCAAACCAACTATCGCGATTAATGGCGCCATGGTTGAACGCGCACCTTATTTGATGGATGTCATTAAAGAGCGAGGTAATGAAGTCATTGCCCATGGTTGGCAGATGGACATGTTGCATCATGGCGAAGTTTCGCCAAACGATGAAGCAAGTTGGGTTGCTAAAAGTGTGCAAACATTACGTGAGCGCTTTGAGCAACCGGTGAAAGGCTGGTTAAGTCCTGGTCGCTTGCAATCAGAAAATACCCCTGAGTTATTGCAGCAAAATGGTATCGACTACATGTGCGATTGGGTTAACGATGAGTTGCCCTATGCCTTTAGAACTGAAACTGGTCAACTCAGCAACATGCCTTTATCTAATGAACTGGATGATTTTTTTATTTTGCAAAACAATCTGCACAGTGAAGATAGCTATGTTGAGCAAATTCAAGATGCATGTGACCTGTTGTTAAGTGAAGCCGAAACACAAGGTGGGCGTCTATTAGCATTGAATATACATCCATGGATGTTGGGGCAACCCCACCGTATTGCTTGCTTCGAGAAAGTACTTGAATACATCAGTAGTAAAGATGGAGTTTGGAGTGCTAGCGCGAGTGATATTTACCAGAGCTGGCAAGCACAGCAATAATTTGTAGGGGCGTTAGAACCCTCCTTATCCTTGAGACAAGAGATAATAATGTCCAAAACACTTTTTCAGAAGATATGGGATGCTCATCAGGTTAAACAATTACCTGATGGGACTTACTTAGTTTACATTGACCGAGTCTTTTTACACGAAAGAACAGGTTCTATTGCGTTGCAAAGTTTGGCCGAAACTGGACGAAAAGTTCGTCATCCAGACCAAGTTTTTTGCACCATGGATCATATTGTCGATACATTTCCAGGTCGTGGTGATGAAACTGTCATGCCTTCAGGGAAAGACTTTATTCAAGCTACACGTAAAGAAGCCAAAGCCGCGGGCATTACCTTATTTGACATAGGTGATGTACGACAAGGTATCGCCCATGTCATTAGTCCAGAACTGGGTATCGTACAACCAGGTTTAACCCTAGTTTGCCCGGATAGTCACACCTGTACTCAAGGTGCTTTAGGTGCGGCTGCTTGGGGGATTGGTTCTTCTGAAGCTGAACATGCAATGGCGACTCAAACTCTACGTATTAATAAACCCAAATTGATGCGGGTTTGGTTTGAAGGCGAACTGAATTCAAGTGTCACAGCCAAAGATATGATTCTTCACCTTATCAGTAAATTTGGTGCCCACGGTGGCGCTGGTCATGCAATAGAATTTGCTGGTCCTGCAGTAGAAGCCCTGTCGATAGAAGCGAGAATGACTCTATGTAATATGGCTGTAGAGTTTGCGGCATTTACAGGTTTAGTAGCACCGGATCAAAAAACCATCGACTATTTACAAGGTCGCCCTTATGCGCCTAAAGGCGAGCAATGGGACACTGCTGTAGAATATTGGCATAATCTGCGCACCGATGAGGATGCCTTGTTCGATACTGAAATTAAAATAGACGTTGCAGATATTGAACCTACCATCACTTGGGGTACAAGCCCACAACATGCTTGTGGTATCAGCCAAACCGTTCCTGAATTAAATACCTTAGCTTCTGAAGATGCACGCACAGCGGCAACACGTGCTCTAGCTTATCAAGACTTAAAGTCAGGCGATAAGTTGCTCGGCCTCAAGATAGATTGCGCATTTATCGGTTCATGTACCAATTCGCGAATTGAAGATCTTCGTAAAGCTGCGGCTATTTTAGCAGGTAAAAAAGTGGCTATTCATGTGAAAGCCATTTGTGTTCCTGGTTCGCAGCAAGTAAAAGCGGCTGCCGAGCGTGAAGGTTTACATCAGGTTTTCTTAGATGCAGGTTTTGAGTGGAGAGAAAGCGGATGTTCCATGTGCTTCTATGCTGGAGGGGAGCACTTTGGTAAACAACAACGGGTTTTATCTACGAGTAATCGTAATTTTGAATCTCGCCAAGGTCCGGAGACTCGTACCCATTTAGCCAGTCCAGAAACCGTGGCCGCCAGTGCTATTTACGGTTGTATTACCGATCCGCGTGCGGTTCCAAGGAGTGATCGATGAAAGCATTTACAACTCACTGTGGTATTGCCGCGCCATTATTAAGAATCAATATTGATACTGATGCCATTATTCCGAGTAGGGAAATGCGTCGAGTATCTAAAAAGGGCTTGGGTGAGGGGCTATTTGCTTCTTGGCGTTATGTGATGCCCGATTCTCGCGAACTCAACCCCGACTTCATCTTAAATAAACCAGAATACGCTAATACCACAGTGTTGCTAGCGGGTAACAATTTTGGCTGTGGTTCATCACGTGAACATGCGGTTTGGGCTTTGGCTGAATATGGTATACGGGCCATTATTGCTCCTAGCTTTGGCGCTATTTTTTACCAGAATTGTATGCGCAACGGCATACTTCCTGTTGTGCTTAGTAACGAAGCTGTCATGCAGTTATCTGATGAAACTCAACAAGATCCGCAACATTTAAAGCTCAAAATAGATTTGCAGGAGCAAAAAGTTGAAAGCCCCCATGGTCTAAAATTTGAATTTGATATAGAGACGGGTAGCAAAGAAATGCTGCTAAATGGTTTAGACAGTATTGGCGTAACTCTACAACATGAAAAAGAAATTAGTGCATTTGAGCAGCAAGTACGCAAACAACATAGTTGGTTGTATTTGCAAAATTAGATGGGGTTAAGAAGCCGGTAAGTCGCTTTAACTAAAAAAGTCAATCAACCTTAGTTGATTGACTTTTTTATTGCACTAGCGCTTTTATGCGGTCAAAGATTGCAGGTAAGTTATGATATCTGCCTCACTAACAACATCGCCATATTTTGCGTTCATGTCAAACAAGTTAGCCTTATGTGGATCTTCATGACGATCACCACAAGCTTCTTCTACTATTATCGGTATAAAGCCATGTGAACAAGCATCAACACAACTAGCACGTACGCAACCACTGGTTGTTAAGCCGGTTAATATCACGCTGTCTGCACCATAAGCCGCTAAGGTAGAACTTAAGGATGTACCAAAAAAAGCACTTGGGTATTGTTTGGATATAACCAACTCGTCTTCGGTAGGTTTCAATGTTCCTGCCCAAGCACCCATAGGCGAACCTTCTGTTAAATAGCGTAAAGGTTTAGCTTTCTTAAAAAAGGCTCCGCCGTTTACCCCAGATTTATGATAAACAACGTTTGTATAGATAACTAAAATGCCGGCTTTTCGAGCGGCTTCTAGAACCCGTTGCGCGGATGCTAACGCATCTTCAACATCGGCATACAGTTCGCAAGATTTATCATAATAGGCTTCTACAAAGTCAATCAGCAGTAACGCTGGTTTTTTACCATAGCCTACTTTGTTGCCGTATACATTTGCGTAATTTTGATCAATATCTTCACTAATAGTCATGTAATTACTCTTTCTCTACCTTGTTTATTTTGCCCATTTCTTTTCAAAAGCCCATACATCTTCGAATCCTATTAAAGAACAGAATTCGCTGAAGTCGTTGATTGGCACGCCTTCTGGTTCAGCGCTACCTTGTTCTTTCATTGCAATCAGCGATTTTTCTACTGCATTGGCTGCCGCTAAACTGGTTAATGAAGGGGCGATAGCAATGGCATATCCCACCTCTTTCATTTCTTCAACGGTCAAAATAGGCGTGAAGCCACCATTTGACATATTTGCAAACATTGGACCGCCAACTTCTTTACAAGCTCTACGCATTTCTTCTTTGGTTTCCAATGCTTCAACAAAAAGGACGTCTGCACCAGCCTCGTAATAGGCTTGAGCTCTGGCGATAGCAGCGTCTAGACCTTCGGCTTGACGGGCGTCTGTTCGAGCTATGATTAACATGTTTCTGTCAGTACGAGCGTCAACAGCAACCTTTATTTTTTCGACCATGTCAGCGCAAGGAACCACTTTGCGATTAGGCGTGTGACCGCATTTTTTTGGAAACTCTTGGTCTTCGATTTGGATGGCAGAAACGCCCGCTTCTTCGTAACCACGGACAGTGTGATGTACGTTTAATAATCCGCCAAAACCTGTGTCTGCATCGGCCATTACCGCTGCATTACTGGTTTTAACAAGAGTACGCATACGGTCAACCATCTGAGTGTAACTTACTATTCCAGCGTCGGCTATGCCATAAGCTGAAGCTGTTAACCAGTAGCCAGTGCCATAAACTACTTCAAATCCAACCTTGTTCGCAACTACCGCTGTGATCATGTCTTGAATTCCAGGGGCAAATATAAATTCACCTTTGTCTAATTTTTCTCTCAGTATTGGACTAGCCATTTTTTAACTTTTCTCCATTAATATTTAATAAAATCTCGAACTAAAACAACGTTGCTGTTTATTGCATTTTCAATAGGCCGATTCGTATATGTCGAGGGCATTTTCGCGAGTCACCTCGCGGGGATTATTAACTAGTAGTCTTTGCTGTTGCATCGCTTCGTCGGCCAACATTCCTAGGTCTTCACGGGGAACATTTAATGCCTGTAAACTTTTGGGCAAGCTAACGTCAGTAATTAAATTGTCGATGACATTAATGAATGCATCACAGCCTTTTTGACCGGTTTGATGATTTTGCCCCGAGGTGACACTAGGCAGCAGTTCAGCATACAAATCGGCCGCTACAGGTGCGTTAAAACGTAACACGTGGGGTAAAACCAATGAGTTACTCAGGCCATGGGGAATATGGTAATTACCGCCTAATGGGTAGGCTAGGGCATGGACCGCTGCCACTGGTGAGTTGGCAAAAGCTTGTCCTGCCATTAGTGCGCCTAGCAGCATGTTTGAACGAGCTTCTAGGTTACTGCCATTATTCACTGCTTCTAACAAGTTTTGCGACATTAGGCGCAACGCTTCTTTTGCTAACATGTCTGAATAAGGGTTTTTCTTAATTTTTCCGGTAAAAGCTTCTATTGCATGCACCATGGCATCGATACCAGTAGCAGCTGTAATTGCCGGTGGAAGCCCTACTGTTAAGGTGGCATCCAAAATCGCTATGTCAGGTAATAAAGAGGGCGAAACGACACCGGATTTTGTGGTTTCTCCGGTAGTTATAATTGAGATGGGAGTAACTTCCGATCCTGTCCCAGCAGTAGTAGGAAGTAAAATTAGCGGTAAACGTTTATCTCTAATTTTGTCCAACCCGTACATATCCTTCAAAGGCTGCTTCGAGTTTACCAACACAGCAAGTAGTTTAGCGACGTCTAAACTGCTACCTCCACCAAAGCCTATTACCCCGTCTACATGAAGTTGTTTTGCAAATTCTGCAGCAGACAATACCAATGATTCTGGTGGATCTGCCTGAATATCACTATAAATTACGGCGGTGATTCCGGCTTTGTTTAAAGGCGCGGTTATATGGGTAACTAGGCCCGCTTTTACCAATCCAGGATCGGTGACGATAAGAGGCTGTTTAATGCCAAGGGCGCGACAATGCTCAGCGATTTGCTCAATAGCTCCAATGTTACAAATAATCTTATTTGCGGTAATAAACTCGACGGTACTCGTCATGGGTGACTCCTTTATTACTGTAATGTTAATCCGCCGCCTGTTAACTCCATGGTTTTAAGCTGCGCTGTTTAACTTACTGTCTATATCTTGCGCCCTATCGCTTTGTGGGCTGTTGATGATTGGTAGTGATTAAAAAAATTATCTAACTAACACTGATCTGAGTGAGAAGACCAATTTGTCGGTAGTCGAGAATCAAACACATCTAAAGACGGAAACTAACCTGATTTTGCCAAACTACAACTTTGTTTACGCAACTGATGGAATGCTTCACTTACTACTTATATTTTCACAACGCTGGTGAACAGAACTCCCCCTTAACTATTTTGCATGCTTTAGTTAAATCAGCCATGACAAATGTCAAAGACAAGAAATCGGACAAACACAATGTGTTGGTTCGCTGATGAATTGACCAATTTTGCTGTGTAATTGCCCATATCCCTGCTGAGCTTAATCCGCTTGTTAATAATACGTACTCAGAATAAGTTACCAAAATAGGTAAATGCTATGCATCATTATGTACCAAATAAACTAAATTTAATACTAATGATATATCATTTGCTCATTATCTGAACTAAAACTGCCAAATAAGTCTTTGAAAAACATTGATAAATATCAAAAATCAGGATTTTGGTATGCTGTTTGCTTTAAAAGTTGCTGATCAAAAATGCAGCTAAGTACTTGCTAGTAATCAAAATTCATGTAATTATCTTGTTAAAAAGGAATAATGATATGTCAACAATATTTATACCTAAACATATACGTCCTACTTATACCGATACAGTGCTTAACGATTGCCTGTTATTTCATGGCATGACACCTAATGAATTGGACCGTTTGGATTCCTATGCTGAACAATCCAAGTGCGATGAAGGTGAGTATTTATTTCGCCAAGATACGCCTGCTGATTTTGTTTATAACGTGATCTCCGGAACTGTAGCGATTGAGCGAATCTTCAGTAATGGCAGACGACAAATCATTGGTTTTTTATTTCCCGGTGATTTCATTGGATTAACCCATTCGATAAATTATGATTGTGCGGTTCGCTGCTTAACCAAAGTTGAACTATACAAATTCAGTCGCAAAAAACTAAATAGCCTTAGTGAAGAAGGCGGTCACCTTAAGCAAAATATGGAACAGATTAAATCGGCCATATTTTCTAGAGTGATGGAACAACTTTATGTTTTAGGTCAGAAAAAAGCGCTAGAACGCTTATGTTTCTTGTTCATGCAATTATTAGAACGATTACCCGGTGCCCGTGTTGATCGCATTGAATTGTATATGTCCCGTCAAGATATGGCTGACTATTTGGGGTTAACCATAGAAACGGTGAGTCGTTGTTTGGCTAAGTTAAAATCCGACGGTTTGGTCGCTTTCCCCAAACTAAATCACCTACAAATTCTGAATTTACCTGCGTTAAGCGAATTGGCTGAATGCTAGTTCATTAAATGTGACTGTCATTTTGGGCAAGGACACGCCCTGCGCTCTTTTAAAATCATCAAAAACTCCTGTCTAATTCGATTTAATCTTTTTCTTTTTGTATTGATAAATATCAATGCTAGTCGCAAAACCCTGGGATAGGCTCAAGCTAACTATGTTGAAAAACCAATTAGCACGCTCCAATCATATATAGGATATTTGATATGAAGTTGAACCGAAGACGATTTCTCCAATCCACTGCCACATTGGCTGGAGCCGCGATGTTTCCGCCGCTTTCATGGGGAAATGGAAAAACCGATGTTCTAATCATTGGAGCAGGTTTATCAGGTTTGAATTCTGCCCATTTGTTAGAGCAAGCGGGACTATCCGTCACTGTTTTAGAAGGCCGGGATAGAATTGGTGGTCGCTTATTCACCTTAGATGATGTGCCGGACAAACCAGAGGCTGGTGGTCAAACAATTGGTTCTAATTATGGACGTACTTTATACACAGCTCTGCGTCTTGGCGTTCCATTAAATCAAGTCGACTTTATGTTAGGCAACGAGCCTATAAGACAAACTTTCTTTGTCAAAGGTCAAAGAGTCTTGCCAACTGATTGGCCAACCTCAAAATATAATCCTTTTCCCGAAAAGTACCGTTCATTACCGCCAGATAGAGCGTTGTTAACTGTATTGGGAAGACCGCCTTTAAGTTCTCCTGATGATTGGCTCAAAAAAGCTAATTTTGGATTGGATGTTCCGGTGGCTAACCTATTAGCTGAAAAAGGTTTTTCTCCTGAAGCCATTGATATTATCGGACGCACTAACAACTACGGCCGTACCTTAGAAGATACTTCATTACTATTTCAACATAGGACTAACAGATTACTGTATCAATCAATGCAAACTCCCGGTGGGGTGAGAATGGTTGCAAATGGCAATCAGCGTTTACCTGAAGCTATGGCGAAAGCAATTAAAGCTCCAGTTTTAAAGAATAAAGTGGTTACATCGATTGTTCAAAAAGGCAATAAAATGCATGTGACTTGTGCCGATGGCTCCCAACATCAAGCAAGTTATGTGATTAGCTCTTTACCGTTTTCTACATTGCGAGACGTATCTATTCCTGGTCTACCAGCCCTGCAAAATGAAGCAATTAATAAGCTTGTTTACAGTCAGGTGTATCAAGCCTATTTCGAAGTTGAAAAACCGTTCTGGGAAGGCTCAGGCATATTACCAAATGTATGGGCTGACACTGTCATTGAGCGTGTTATGGCAACCGACCCTAGTCAGGTGGGGCGTATCACCAACCTTACGGTTTGGATAAATGGTCAATCCGTTGAGGCCTTAGACAAAATGTCGATTTCCGAAGCCAGCGCATTAATCCAAAAAGAATTTTACAGAGCATTACCTGAGGCAAAAGGATCAGTGCGGTTCGTTAAAGTGAATTCTTGGCAGCAACAGCCTATGTCAAAAGGTTCTTTTGCCGTTTGGCATCCTGGTCAGGTTAGTCGTTATAGCGAATCTATGGCTAAACCGGCTGGCAACCTCCACTTTGCAGGCGAGCATACTGCTCAGTGGTCATCAGGTATGGAAGGTGCGCTTGAATCAAGTGAGCGCGTCACGCAGGAGATTTTATCTCGTTTGGTATAAACCAATTTCGATTTTTAGAAAATAATGAATACCGAATGAGTAAATGTTGGAGTTTGATATGCAGATAAAATTTAAAGTCATCCTAGTGTTATTGATTGCGTTAGTCCCCGCTTTAGACGTCTTAGCTGGTGATGTCGAAGCTGGAAAAAAACTCGCAATTAAAGATGGGTGTGTTGGTTGTCATGGCAGTGCTGGTATCAGTTATGGCCCTATTTGGCCGAATTTAGCAGGTCAGCACGGTCCATATATGGAAAATCAACTAAAACTTTTTCGTAGTGGTGAACGTAAAGATCCGATGATGAACTTGTTAGCAAAGCCGTTAAATGACAAAGAAATAACGGATCTAGCAGCGTACTTTGCATCACTTTAGTTTATTACTTGATTTTATCAGTTTGGTCATTTGATGCTTAACAGACTTTTATTTGTCTAACTCGATTGGAACAAGTGTGCGTCATCTTAAAGTTGGGTCAATTTACAATAAATTTCAATCACGGCATTTGCTTTGATACCAATATATTTAAACATTAGACATGTGGAAGAAAAATTATGTCATCGAATTTACTGAATACATTTCAACAGAATGAACATCCAATGCTGGTTGTTGGTGATGCCGACGATCGTGCTCGTCAAGAGTTTGTGAAAAGTTTAAAGGGGTATATCCAGCAAGACATATTACCTTTGGTACAAAATACCTATCAAACTCGCGCTACCGCAAAATTTAACAAAACCCATAAGCGTGATCCTCAAGATTTCAAAGAAGCAAGACAAGCTTTCGCCGATGACCCCATTTTTAAAACCTATTTAAGCATCAATCGCTCCAGTCAAGAATTACAGTGGTTTTCAGTAATTGATGGCATTGAACAGAGAATGGATGACTTAGAAGAGAAAGCGAAAAACTTACCCAAAGCGGGCGGTTCGTTAAAAATTGATGAAGGTTTCGTTGTTCCTAAATATATTTCTGAATTGGATATTCATTGTATGCCTGGGGGATATTGTGGACCTAAAGATGTCAGCAAGTTATATAGTGGCGCACTGTATGACAGAGGCGTTTATATTTACGCCCTAGGTTATATGGGCCCAAACAATGACGACATGGGAAGGTCGGTTTGTAACTATATAAAGCGTAATTATCCAGACTTTAACCCCACAAGTATTTTGGATATGGGCTGCACAATTGGTCACTCAACATTACCTTTTGCTGAATTATTTCCAGAGGCTGAAGTACACGCTATTGATGTATCTGAAGCCTGTGTCACCTACGGCCATTACCGTGCTGAAGGGTTAGGATTGCCGGTTCATTTTAAGCTAGCTAATGCTGAAAAAACCGATTATCCAGATGAGAGTTTTGACTTGATTGTCTCTCACATTTTACTGCATGAAACTTCCAAAAATGCCATGCCTAAGATATTCAAAGAATGTATGCGTTTGCTTAAGCCTGGTGGAATTATGATCCACGCTGATTTACCGCCATTTGATGATATGGACGTTTACACTCAACTTATCTTAGATAACGAAACTTGGTACAACAACGAGCCGTTTTGGACGGCTATGCGAAATACCGATCAAATTGCTACAGCAGTTGAAGCTGGATTTAAGCGAGAAGACATTAAGTTTGATACAGCACCAATGGCTATTATGGAATTAATGGCGCAAAGTGAGTCCTATTCTGAAGAAAAAGCGCAGGAGCTGGCGGATCGAGAGTTTACGGCTGGAGAGTATGCACCTGGTGGTGGTTGGGAAGTGTTGATAGCACAAAAAGCTGTCTAACGTTAACTCTACACACGACCCAATTATAAAGTCTAAAAGGTGAAAACATGAATCAAAATAAAATTATTAAAGGCAAACGCCCAAATTTTTACGCAGCTCCAGAATCTGACTATTTAATGCATATGGTGATGGTTCTTGCACAAGAACTTTCAGCTACAAGGGATCGTCTTGATACCTTGGAAAAGCTAGCCATAGAAAAGAACCAGATTAGTGCTGATGATGTTGAGAAATACACACCAGATCAAGCCACACTTGAACAGCGTGAAGCTAGGCGTCAGGTGTTCCTAGGTAATCTTTTCAGTGTTATGAATCAAGAATCTGCTGAACTAAAAGCCAGAGATAGTAAAAGTCGATTTGATCAAGTTATTGATGATATCGCTAGTGGCAAGATTGATTAACTCAAAATCATTTAGGTGAGTAAATATCCAATCTGTTCTGCCACAGAGGCGATTAAATTTTACGGCAAGGGCAGGTCAGTATTGTGTGAAGCAAGGCACTTAAGTAACAAATAACCAGATCAATGCTTGAAAGCGTGATCAGAACTTCACTCTAGATTATGAAGTTTGTTGGCAGAAGCGACTTAATTATTAAATGCGGAGATAAATATGCAAAGTGATAAGAAAGACAATGAAATCGAAGAGAGTAATTCTCGTCGAGAATTTTTAAGCAAAACAGCAAAGAATCTTATTGGCGCTGGTGTAGCAACTGCTGGTCTTGGTTTGGCCGTTGGCAGAGCTCAAGCCATTACTATAGATCCGAGTGTAAAAGCTAAATTGCCCAAAGATAGTGATACCCTTAAATATAGCGACAACTATTGGAACCGTGACGCCTTGGCGCGAATCATGGGTGATATGGACTTCGGTAAAGAGAAGTTTGGTTGGTATCGCGGTACGGTTATTGGTGTTAGAAAAGGTGAAAAAAATCGCGAACTATGTGGTTTTGAAGGTTTCTCTTTTGCAAGACTGAAAGACACTGGAACTGGCGTCTATGAAAAATTACTCCGTGAAGTTGGTTTTTATACCGACTTAAAAACCGGTGAAGTCTTAGAAGAGTGGGAAAATCCATATACTGATGAAACGGTTAAAGTGGTGCATATCGCCAATGACCCGTTCAACTTTAAAATTGGCCCCTTCTATCCAAAACCACCTTCATACGGCGGTTTGAATAAAAAAGTTGAGATGCCTGACATTCCAATGATTTTACCTTGGACTGAAGTCGGTGATGATAAAGTCATGCTGCAAAATAGTACGCATTTGTTTTATAAAAATGCACTACAACCAGACAAATGGCCACGTGAATCTTCAGGTGAAATGAATCGCGTTTCTGAGATGTTCACATATGTATTTGATAAAGAAGACTTAGCAGATCCTAAAGTAACCAGTTTACTGTTTTCTGGTAGTTGGAACCGAATTACCCCATGGTTACCGTGGATGTTGATGGGTCAGGCAGAAGGTCATGCTTATTATAATTGTATCATGGGCTGTTATGACAACATGGATATGGTTTCTCCAAAGGTCTTGGCCTATGCGAAAAAACACTATCCTAAGTACTTTTCAGCTCCAACCAAATGGGTAGAGCCTAGCTGGTCTAGTTTAGAGCATTACGCTAACGAACAAACCCCAGCACCTGTTAAAAAATCTTAAAGTAAAAAAGCGCCAAGTTAATTTCGATTAGCTTGGCGCTACTCTTCACAACTATATCGTGGTTAACGATACCTTGTTCAAATGGCTGTCAGCAACAACCATTCCTAATGTAGAACTATTGTGCATTTTCTTTATAGCCATCTAAATCCATCGTCATTTGATATTGGAAAATAGACGGGTTATATCGGCAATACAGAATGTCGACGAGTTTGTCATTGCTATCATAAGAACGACGCTCAAGTACTAACAATGGACTTCCTTCACGAATATTGAGCTCCCTAGCAACTTCGGGACTAGCCACCTCAGCACTAATTATCTGATCAATACGTGAAATATCGATACCGATTTGTCTGAGTAATTCGATCCGTGTGTGATTGTTTAATGCCTCTGCATTAAAGGTACTCGCTGGCGTCAAAGTCCAGCTTATGTAGTATGCATAAGGTACTTTTTCGTCTTCTGTTAACCTAACACGAAGCAAGCGACAGGCTGTTTCACCATCTTTTAAATCAAGCGCTTCACGAATATCAGCTGGTGGTACAGTTTGTGAAATTTCGATGGTTCGAGATAGCGTATGTCGACCCATGGTTTCGATATTTTCGAGCAACCCCACTAACGGAGATTTGGCTGGTTTAGGTTTATATTTATAGGTAACCGAAGTGCCACGTCCACGACGACGTTCCACTAATTTTTCTGCAGCTAACTCATCCATGGCCCGCTTTACAGTTATTCTAGACAATTTAAAAGCTTCACCCAGCTCTTGCTCTGTGGGTAATTGAGCCCCGTAACTGATGGTGCCATCGACGATTTGGTCTTTCAATAAACTGTACAACTTGTGATACAGGGGAGTAGGTCCATTCCATTCTAAGCCAATGTGTTGGCTATACTGTTTAAGTGTTTTAATAATAGTTAACTTAGACAAATTTCTTTCCTTAAGCTGTCGTGTATTTTAAACGGTGTTTAACTCACAAAAGAATTATACGTAAGTCATTATACCTTTTCATTTGGTCGTTGCATATTAAACAATCATCTGATCGTTAATCTCTTTAAAATTAATGCTTTAGCAAAAAATGCTTATATTCGTTTAGTATTTCTTTATTGTTTTTTATTACAATTTGTCGAAAAAATTAGATTTAATTCTTCGTTTATTGACAATTATCATTTTAATACCCATCGACTGAACGCTATTATCCAATCACTGTACGAATACGGGCTTTCACAGAAAACATTTTTACGATAGACCTGCGTTAAAGATTTACCCTAAATTATCGGTCAATACTCAAGAGTGACGATAATTCGACGTTTCGACACATTGAATTTGCGGGAGCATATTCAGTTAGCCTGCATTTTTGCAAACAGACCATATCAACAGTCAACAGATTAATCGAACGGTTATTTCATTGAAGCGAATTCGCTTTATCAAACTTTGAATACAAATAACGGTTCTTTGTAAAGCAATTGAGGACGAACCAATGACATTAAATAGGCAACTTTGTTTGAGTCGAAATATTCGTCAGGGTGAAGCAGTCACTTCTGAACTATTTGAGATGAAAGAAACACCGATTCCAGAGCCGGGTGAAGGTGAATTTTTGGTGAAAACCTCTGCATTGGGTTTTTCTCCGGCGCAACGAGCTTATCTAATGGGTGAAGAGAGTCGCTTTCACGAACCAATTGAGATTGGCGATGTCATGCGAGGACGTGGTGTCGGCGAAATATTAGTGTCTAAAAACAAAGACTATAAAGTCGGTGATGTTGTAGCTTGCTCTACAGGGTGGCAAGACTATTCGGTTCAAAGCGGCGATATCGGTGAATTGTTAGTTAAAACCTTACAAAAAGTCGATAACCCACAACAACCCCAGTATCTTCATTTAGGTATCTTAGGCTCATCCGCATTTTCTGCCTATTTTGGTTTGCTAGATATTGGTAAACCTCAAAAAGGGGAGACGGTTGTAGTTTCTTCTGCAGCTGGTGGTGTTGGTTCAATCGTTTGCCAAATTGCTAAAATTAAAGGCTGCAAAGTTGTCGGTATCGCTGGCGGCACAGATAAGTGCCAATGGCTAAAAGAGTTTGTTGGTGTTGACGAAACGATAGATTATAAAAATGACGATATTGACGCTAAATTTAAACAATATTGTCCAACAGGCATAGATGTTTATTTTGATAATGTCGGTGGCGATATTCTCGACCTTGCACTAAAAAATATTGCGCTAAAAGGTCGAGCCGTAATTTGTGGAATGATTTCTACCGAATACCAAGAGCCGCCATTGCCAGGTCCTCGTTATTATTACAACGTGATTTACAAAAGAGCGCGGATGGAAGGCTTTTTTGTATGGGACTACTTTAATCAATTCCCTGCGGCCGAAAAGGAACTCATTGACTGGTACAAATCTGGTCAACTCAAACCGACAGAAGATGTTTTTAAAGGGTTGGAATCTGCCCCTGATGCTCTGCAATCGATGTTTGATGGTAGAAGCTGTGGCATCAAAATCGTTGACTTCTAAATTTACGTTGTTTTGCTAATATTGTAATGAATTAGTGGAACAAAATTACTAAAGGACTGAAGTAATTGTAGCCCTTTAAAACTATAATTTTAACTATAACTAATTGGAGAAATCATGAGACCTCATGTAGAAATGATCGACGAAAAGGACTTGATTTGGCATCCTTCAGAATTAAAAGGTGCTACCGAAGGCGAAGCTAGACAACGCAACCTTTCTTATGACGAAGAAGATGGTTCAGTATCAGCCAAGATTTTGTTCGACACCTACTGGGCTCGTCCCGCTGGTGTTCATGTGGCACAAACCGAATGGTATGTCCTCGGTGGAGAAGTGAAAATTGGTGATGAAGTTCTTATCGAAGGTGGCTACTGGTGTACTCCTCCTGGTGTATTGTGTCCGGCAATTGAAGTTAAACCAGGTACAGAAATTTTGTACTTCCGCGAATTTGGTACTTGGGAATTTGAAGAAGCCAGTGCAGATAAAGAAGGCGTTCGCGAAGACCAAAAACTAGTTGTTAAGCACAGTAATTTGATGGATTGGGTTCCTGTTGAAATTGGTAGCCCTATGGATTTCTCTGCTGGTGGTACACCGGTACCAGGTTTGTTCATTAAATTATTGTTCCGTGATGAAAAAACCGACTTTTATACGCGTTTAATTAAAGCTAAGCCAGATTGGGTTGAGCATCCATTGGCTCATCACCCAGTATATGAAGAAGCCTATACTCTTCAGGGAACATTTGAATTCAACTTCGGTGAACAGTGGCCAGGTGTTTACTTCTTCCGTCCTCCGTTGATTCGTCATGGTGACTTTAAAGCGGGTCCTGAAGGCGCTACTTGGTTACTACGTTGTGATGGTCGTTTGGTTGATTGGTATACTGATAATGCGAAGATGGAAATGCACGGTGACCCTGTAAACTGGGGGCCAGATTATCCTGGAACGCAAGATCCTGCGCCATTGCAGCCAGTACGTTCTAAGTCTCTAGGTCCAATGAAAGACCCGTATTACTCTTAATTGGTAATCGCCTAACAAGCTGATATTAATTATTATCAGCGTTGGATAAAACCTCAGTTGTATTTTCATCAATACCTCTGAGGTTTTTTGTTTGTGACGCTGAATTAGTTATGCCCACAAAGGTGAGTCGGAATAGTCAGTAGGGCTATTTATAGCCCTGTCGATAGTTGAGGGATAATTAGTGGTTCAAAAAAGCCCGAAACTTTTTACCCATTTGTTGCGGATTTTCAAAAGTGCTAAGGGCTCCCGCATTACTAATGGTGGTTATTTCACACTGTTTAATGCGCTCTAAGGCTTTTTCAAGCTCTTGTTCAGAGTAAAATAAATCGTTTTCTGCCCCGAATACCAACGTAGGGCATTCAATGCGGCTCATCCAATCTTCTTTTTCCATCCACTCTAAGACACAATGATGTATATCGTAGGGGCGCAATCGTCCAGCCTGGCCTATTATAAAGGGCTTATAACGGGTTTCTAATGAACTTGTAGGTGCGAGCATTTGATAGCGTTTCCAAGCGTCGGCAATGAACTGTCCTTCTGAATCCATAGGAATTTCTCGGCTCAAAGGCTTCTTTTTCAATGCTTCGATAAACGCGTGAATTTGTTCCTTAGATGCCAACATTTCGCAGGAAATGATTAACTTAGACACCTTATTTGGATATCGAGTGGCAATTGAGGTGGCAAGGGCAGCACCTGAATGATTGCCAACTAACATTACCGACTCAAATCCGAGTTTTTCGATAAACTGTACGGTTACATCGGTAAAATCCTCTATTTGCATCGGATAATCTGGATCATAAGATTGACCGTGTCCAGGCATATCTGGTGCAATTATCATAAAGTCCTTGGCAAGTAGTGGGATGATGTCATCCCACTCAGCGCTGCTCATTGGCGATTGATGTAATAAGAAAACAGGCTGTCCTTGACCAGCCACAACAAAATGAATTTGGCCATTGGGTAAATCAATATAGTGTCTTTTCACTGCTGTCATGACCTACCCCTTCTATTCTGAAACTTTGACTATAACTTTACCGATATTTTTACCGTTCATTAGTCGACAGAAAGCATCGGGAGCATTTTCAATGCCAGTAGTAATCTCTTCAAACAACATTAATCGTTTATCGTCGATGTATGCTTGACACTCTTTGATGAACTCGGCTCGTTGTCCTTCAAAATCATAAACCACAAAGCCATATACAGTAGCCCGGCTTTTTATCCACATTGCTGGCATAGGGCCACCAGAACGCTCGGTTTTATTTACTTCGGACATGATGCCACACAGAATAACCCGAGCGCCTATGGCCAATTGAGTTGAAACGATATTTAGTGTTTCACCACCCACCAAATCTAAATAAATATCTACACCGTCAGGGCAGTACTCTTTCAATTTCTCTGCGACATTTTCATTTTTGCGGTCAATACAAGCATCGTAGCCCAGTTTTTCAACGGCCAAGCGGCATTTTTCTTCGCCGCCGGCGATGCCGATAACTTTGCATCCGTATATTTTGGCAAGCTGAGCGGCTGTAGAACCTACTCCACCAGTTGCTGCCGGAATAACTACTGTGTCACCTTGTTTGGGGGCACCTTTAAGAATCAAAGCAGCGTAAGCAGTTAAACCTGTAGAACCTAATGCAGATAAATAAGCAGAATAAGACGAGGCATCTGCAGGCAATTTAGTGAGCGCTTTAGCCGGTAAAACGGCATATTGCTGCCAGCCTCCAAAACCTCGTACGATATCACCCTTTTTAAACTCATCAGATTTGCTATCGATGACACGTGCTACTGTTTCACCGTTCATCATTGTTCCTGGCAATACCGAACCGGAAATATGTAATCCTGATATTTGACTGCGCATATAAGGGTCTAACGACAAATACATAATCTGGCACAGCACCTCATCGTTTTGCAAATTAGCTACTTCAGCTGTCGCTAATTTAAAATCAGATGGTTTTGGCACGCCTACAGGCGTTTCATTTAATTGAACGATTGTATTGATCATGTTTTCTCTTCTTATCAGCAAAAATGCAGTCAACTTTCGACTAACAATGGAATTTGATATTAGTTTAGTTTGTTTAGCTGCAAGGTACTTTGATAATTGTCATATAAGACATCTGTCATAGATAATCATTAATAGCCCTCGAATTTTAAAAAGTATTTAGAGCTGTTTTTGGGTTTTCTTTCGCAATTTTGATTTTTGTTAAGGACGGTACAAATTCTCACTGTATTGTAAACTCAGCTTAAAAGAGGAGTTAACAAATGGGTATCGTAGAACTTTCCGTTCTAAAATGGGCACATATTATTGCAATGGTTTACTGGTTAGGTGGTGAGTGGGGTGTATTTCAATCTTCGTTTAACATCGTCAATAGAAAGTTATCTATGGACGAAAGGAAACGACATTTAGAAACCGCATATCGCATAGATATACTCGCTAGAACAGGCATTTTATTATTGTTTCCCCTTGGTTTCCACATGGGAAATATCTGGGGAATACAGCCCTATGGTGGTTGGGTATTGGTAGCAGTTTGGTCTGTTTTTGCTCTTTGGTTGATGCTTTGTTGGTCGGCCTTTTTCTTCCGCGAAACTGATCGCGGTGTGAAGCTAACAAAAATAGATGAAAAGCTCCGTTATATATTGATTCCTGTTATCGCTATCTGTGCTATTTCTTCTTTACTCGGAAACGGCCCTTTTATTGCGGTAGAGGGAATGCGTTGGTTCTCAGTTAAGATTTTATTGTTTTCTGGTTTGTTGTGTATTGGCTTGTACCTAAGATTTGTTATGCGTCAATGGACAACTATTTTCAGACAACTAGCTGAAAAACAAGATGACGCTTTAGAAGCTGAACTTGAGAACTCGATTCGAATCTCTCGCTATTTAGCATATCTATATTGGATCATTATTGCTGGTGTAGGCTTCTTGGGAGCGACAAAACCTTTCTAAGGTATGTCACTTCAGATAGTCAGAAGGCTTTAACATAAAAAGTTAAAGCCTTTTTTAATGCCTGCTATTCATCCACTAAGGTGCGCCAATAGTAAGTGCTGGTTGATGCTTTATTGCCATTTACAAGCTAGGAGGTATACAGCTACTTACTGGGTTTCTAACCATGTTGCTTTATATTTTCCTTGCTCATCGGTTGTCACCACAACACCGGTGTTGTAGCGCTGGCGTAATAACTTTTGTTGTTTTTCTATCTCAGCGTGTTGAATTCGAACTGCCGAAAATACAGAAACGCCCCGCAATGGCCCGAGTTCATATATTTTATCTTCTGGATTAAGTCCTAAATTAACCACAATACGCGTATTGGGATTGGGTAAAGAGATTAGCATTTGGTAAGCGAGTTGCTTAGTTGATTTATTGGTTGAGGTAAAAAGAGCACTATTTTGCGTAACCGGTTGTATTTTGTCTTCTGTTCCAGCTCTATAGGCATTGAGAGGGGAGAAGACCACACTGCCAGGTGCTTGCAGATTATTGACAGAATGGGCTTTGCTAATTTGCACCAGTTGTACACCCATTGATTCGGGTATTTCGAGCCCAACGGCGCTACCTGGAAAATAACCAGGTGGGTAGAATTTCCTTTCCGTTATACTGGCCTCTGTTGCATTCACATCAATAGAGAAGATAGTGCCGTAGTGTTTTATCTTAGTATTAAATTTACCATCCATGTAGGTATTTTCACTAAGCCAATGGCCCTGTTGAACAGTCCAAAATGGCACAGATTTTAAATCTTCTGCATAGCTAGTGATTGCCGTACCAAGCAACATAGTGCCAGCCAATATTTTACAAACTAGCATGGGGGCTAAAGATTTAGTCGTTTTATGCAATAAGCGCATAGTTCGGGTCAGAGTTAGTAACATAATTAAGCCAATGAGTGTGTTAAGTGATGTAATAAAAAAAGGCGCCTAGATTAGGCGCCCTCGAATAACCAATTACAAATTAAAATGCGTAAGCGATTTTTACACCCACTTCTCTTGGCATAATGGGGTCAACTACAGCACCTTGTGTAGCGAAGAAGTTTGGTATAGCACTGAAGTCTGTGTTGCGACGTCCAGTAGCCCATCCATCTTCATCTGTGCAGTTTTTACAGTACAGTTCTACATCGATACCACCTTCATGTTGGAATCCCAAAGAGAGACTCAACAATGAATATGAATCAATTGTGGTCAAGTTGAGCTCGTCAGTATAGGTTTTACCTCTGTAGGTTAAATCGGCACGCACAGAGTAGTCCCATTCACTGTTTAAGGTATCTTTCCAGCTAGCACCGATCGCTCCACTGTGTTTTGGTGAACGAGGTAAAGTATTACCGTCAGCTTTTAAGAATGTGCCATATGGCAGTCCAAGTACCGAGCGGAAAGAGTTACTGTCGTATCTATCATACTCAGATTCAGTATAGCCGTAGGCAAATTGCATATTAAGGTTTTTAGTGATCTGCCAGCGTCCTTCAGCCTCGATACCTTGCTGTGTACTAGAGCCCTCTAAAACAGGGTTTAAGAAGTAAGCTGTGCCTGTTTCAGCACCAAAGAAAGAATAGAGACCTGAAGATTTCATGCCTTCCCATTCTTGATAAAAAGCCACCAATGAGTACCACACACTGCCATTTAGTACAGACTGTTTTAAACCTAATTCATAACTAGTTAAACTTTCTTCTCCCGTGGTCTTTTGCACATTCGGGTTTTCTGCCAAGAATGCTGCTGCATCACCTTGGTCAATTGAATCAAGCTGTGAGTTATATGATCCTGGCAACAATGCCTCGGCATAGGTTAGGAATATATTGGTGTCTTCATCTGGTTTGTATTGAAGGCTCACTCGAGGCAAGAATGCATCGTAGTCTTGCTCTACTGGATCAGTAAGTGTTGCTTCGGTAAAGCCGCCACGAGTAATTGTCGTATCTTCTTGGTAACGACCTTCAAATACGGCAGTAAATTCATCACTGAAGTCATATTCAATGGCACCAAAAACACCTGTTGAAGCGACGTTATTAGCATCTATTGAACTTGATCCATAACCCAGTAATAAACCACCGAAGTAACCATTAAATACATTCCAACCACCATCAACGTCACCCATTTGATCAATTTCTGATTTACTCACACCTACCATCCAACGCAACTTGCCTGCATTATCAAAAGTGAAACGAGCTTCTGTTGACCAAGACTCTAATTCCAACCAAGTTGCAGTTAACCAAGCTTGGCTGTCTGTTTGGTCGCTATCGCGTATTTGCGTGGTATCTCTTTTATTGTAGCCGGCTAAAAATGAGAATGTGTAGTCATCAGATATGAGGTATTCAGCATCTATTGAAAACGATACTAATTCACCCGCCAGACCTATTTTATTTAGGCTTGGTGTATCACCTGATGCAGGACGTTGGTTTAATAAATCTAAAGTGTTGTATGTACCGTCCGCTATGGTTTCTCCATATAACGGCTGGCCAGCTACAACCAAATCGTAAAAGGTCGCATTGTTGCTTACATCTATGGTTGGTAATGAGCCAATTAACCAAGGCTGAGTAAATGCCGTATCTAGGCTGCCATTATTCGTTGGAATAGTAAGTGCATCGCCTGCTGAAACATTGTTATAAATAGAGAAAGGAACAAAGGTAGATGCGGTTGCACCGTCATCATCTTCGGAATAGGCAAAGCGAGTTTTTATGCTTAAGTCATCAGTTGGTGTAAATGACACTATTAACGAAACACCTGTGGTTTTTTCTTCACCTAAATCACCGCCATCATTGGCTGTAAAAGGAGCCCCTTGTTTACGAGTAAAGGCAGTTAATCGTGCATTTATGTTTTCAACAATTTCGCCTTCTACATAACCTTCTAGTTCTTGGCTACCAAATGTAGGGCTATAATTTGCAGAAACGCCAGCACTGAAATCACTTGAAGGTGTTACCGTCGTATAGTTAATCGCACCACCAAATGTGCCGCGACCAAAGTATACCGGTTGAGGCCCACGTATTACTTCAACTTGAGATATATCACTAAAAGAAACAGAGCTAGAGCCGCCTAGCATGGAAATACCATCTACTAAGAAACCACCTGTTTGACTGGTTGGCGTTGTTATGGCGATATCCATTCCCCTGAAACGAATACCTGGGTTGAATCGGCCTGGTTGGGAGTTACCCACGTTTTGGAAATCCAAATTAGGGGCAAAATTAGCTAAGGTCTCTAAGTCTGCAATTCCTTTCTCTTTTAAATCTGCACTAGTAAATGCTTGGATTGAAAGAGGTACTTCTATTATGGATTCATCTGTTTTACGCGCACTAACCGTAATTCTTTCCAGTGAATTACTGTTAACCTCAGTTTCTGCGCCAGCATCTTGAGCGTGTACCAGCGTTGTAGCAATTGGAGATAACGCGAATGCGGTTCCCGCAATATACACGTATTTGCGTAATTTAGAGTTGATCATAACCATTCCTTTTTTAGTGTTTATCTAGGCAGCGATTAACTTTTACGAAAAATGAAACGTTTTTTTGTGATTTTTGTGTTTTTTAAATAACCTGTAACATTTAAAAGTTAACCTACACTCGCAACCTTTGTGCTTATGTGCTACCAGCATAAGCAGCTTGAATTTTCGCCGCCTTAACAAATGTCAAAAACCAAGTGATTTTTGTGTTTTAATTTATCTAAACCTGTTGGACTGCGGTAAATACTTAATATTATTAGCATTTTCCAAGATGTTTGCAGGAAGGTGCTAGTCTAAAAGTAGCAAAATTGTATTAAGGGAAACCAAATGGGATGAAAAAGATGTAATCAATCAGAGAGGGGGGAGGGCGCCAAGACCCTAACAAAATACGTTAAGGCCTTAGCTCAATATCGTTGGCTAAGCAGCCGTTTTACTTAATTTAGTATAGGCAGTTTCTTTTACTTGGGTAATACACGGAATGGCTATCAAAATAAGTCCAAAGAATACCCAAAAAGCTAAATCGTAGCTTGAGTTCATTCCATAAAATACACCGGTAAGCCAAATACCTAATCCGCCGCCTAAGCAATCTAATACGGTAATTGTTCCAAGTATTTTGCCTGCTGACTTTAATCCAAAACAATTAACTGCAGACAATTGAATGGTCGTGTACACGCCGCCCCAGCCTAGGCCGAACAATACGATTGCTTCCCACAAAACAGCTTTATTCATCAATGCTAATAATAACGACCCGGTCAACATTATCGCTATATTACCAATGAAAACCTTTTTGAAATGTATGTGGTCAGCGACAAAGCCAAAAACAAATTTACCAATCAACGCGCACATAAAAAATAAACTAATTGCGTTTGCGGCAGTGCTAGTTTCAAACCCCAAATCACGCATATATAGGAATAGATGAGCTTGAACACCTAAGACCGTATAAAAGGTGGTCATGGCAACTAAAGTAAGTGCCCAAAAAGTGCGGGTGCGAAGTGCGTCTAAATAGCTCATACCTGTTAATGGTTGAGGTTTGCTTTGCTCCGCTGTTTGGTTGGCTTTCTGCTTCATCTGTGAAGGGCGATCTTTTACTAAAACCGCGACTACAATCAACATAGTTAAAGGAAATGCGACGGCCCATTGCATGGTTTCTCGCCATCCGAACAATTCGTTCATATATAAACCGTATTGAGGGAATAAAACACCTCCTAAACTAGTGCCAACTAAGGTAATACCAATGGCCGCGCCACGTTTTGAGGTAAACCAATTGGAAACTAAAATAACCGCAGGATTAAGACCACATAGAATCAATACTAAGCCAAGTAATGCGTGGACGACATACAATCCTTGCAATGAATCTATTTGGCTATATGAAAAATAAGCTGTGGCTAATAATACCCAACCCATAAGTAACGCACGTTTAGCACCTATCTTGTCGATTATCATGCCACCGAAGGGAGCTAATAAAGCACTAGTGGCAAAGGTCACCATATCTCTGAACTTTAGTTCTCCTCGGCTCCATCCGAATTCTTTTATTAGGGATTCATCAAAAACAGATAAACCGGAAATGCCCATACCGTTACTAACAAGTAACGCGATACATGCAATAGAGGCGATTAGCCATGGATAATGTTTATTCATATTATTTCCAATGTTAGTCATTGTGTTTTAGGTATTAGGTTCTGCTTAAACGAAGTCGAGTGGATCTGGTCCGAGTCGCTGGTTTTTATCTAACGCATCTATTGTTTTGAGTTCAACCGGAGTCAAAACGAAATCGAAAACATCAATATTTTCAGCAATACGAGATGGAGTAACAGACTTAGGTATGACTAAGGTGTTTTTCTGTATGTGCCAACGCAATACTACCTGTGCTGGAGACTTTTGATGTGCTGCTGCGATGGCCATCACTTCTGGACGCTCAAAAATACCTTCACCACCTTGTGCTAAAGGACTCCATGCTTGGACCAATATATCCCGTTCAGTGCACCATTTAGATATGGATTGTTGGCTAAATAGGGGATGTTTTTCGATTTGGTTTATTACTGGCGTGACGCCGGTTTGCTGGATGAGAGTGTCGATATGTTCAGGTAAAAAGTTGCTTACCCCAATGGATTTTACCAAACCGCTGTGTTGCGCTTTAATTAACTCTTTCCAAGCATTGGTATATTGACCTAAAGAAGGTGCGGGCCAATGGATCAGATAACAATCTAAATAATCTAGTTCTAGAAGCGTTAAACTTTTCTCAAGGGCTTTTTGGACATTACCCTGATCTTTGTTCCATAACTTGCTGGTAACAAAAATGTCTTCTCTGGCTAAATTACTCGACTTGATGGCAGTGCCAACACCACTTTCATTTTCATAAACAGAAGCTGTGTCAATTAAGCGATAACCCGCATCGAAAGCAGCGTGAATGGCGCTTACAACCTGTTCGTTACTGGCCTGCCATACACCCAAACCCAATTGGGGGATTGCATTTCCATCTAACATTTTAACGCTATTTGTCATTGTATTCTGTTCCTTTCGCGGATGCTTGCGCACTGCATTTAGCCTAATAAAAGGGAAGTTATAATCCTAAAGAGCCTGGATTAACAAGTCGCTCGGGATCAACTAGCCCTTTGATACGTTCAATGAGTTGTAAAGCTGTTGGTTTCAGACCTTCTTTATAGGCATAACTCTTTCCTATTTGGAAATGCACACCACCCATCTGACTGAATTTTGCCGCTATTTCTTTTTTTATCTTGGTAACGGCGTCACGGGCTTCGATGTTTTCGTCAAACTTTTTCAATTTATTATAATGGGCCGACTCTACGCTTTTTTCGTGCAATTCGTTGAGACAGTCTTGCCAAAAAAATACCGGCTCAATGACGAATGCATTGGTAGAAATAACCGCAAATAAATAACCAACACCAATATTCAATCGCTCCATTTCAGCTTTGTGACTAGTAAAAATGGCTTCAGCAGCATTAAACGCAGGGATGACTTTTGAGTGAGGGAATTGACCATGAACGGGTACCCAACGCTCACCATTTGGGCCGACCATATTATTTACTGGACCAAAAGGGTTCGCTCGGAGGATTTTGGGAATCGTATTTTCAATCTCTTTACCGTTATTTTTTTTCACAATGGCGCGGATATCATCAAGACATTGTTTTGCCGCTTGTGGTGAACGCTCTTCTACAAATGCATGTATTGAAAAATCAACATCATCCATAAAACCTCTGCCAGCAAACGCTATCTTAGATCCTTGTTTGATGGCTTGGCCAATAGACCCTGCTGATTTCATAAAACCAACCAGTGCTTTAGCATCAGAGGCTAAACTCTCCCGTTGTTTGCGCTGCGCTTGCAAAAACGGATCGAATCCGAAACATTCCATGGCTAAACCACGACGAGAAATTTCACTCATCGTAGTTAATGCATCATCCGAACTCTTAAAGTCCATCGAAATGTATTCTCTGGCAGTTAATTCGGGCATTAAGCGAAATGTTGCCCGTGTTTTAAATCCTAACGAGCCAGTATCGCCAACAAATAAACCAGTTAAATCTGGTCCAAAATGGCGGAAAAAAGGAGTGCCATTGACTTGAGCGGCTGATCCGGTTTCTACTATTGAACCGTCAGCAAGTACGACTTCGATACTGATAACAGAGTCACCTATAGCTCCAAAGTGACCGGATCCCCAAAACATACCATTTTGTGATAACCCGCCACCTACTGTAGCGTAAATTCCTGACAATGTTCCCCAGCATGGAGTACGCAAACCGGTACCTTTCAATGCTTCATAAAGCGCTTTCCATGTACATCCACACTCAACTGTGACGTACATATCCTGTTCATTTATTTCTAGCACTTTAGACATTCTACTCATATCAATAATGATAGAATTGTCTTGTTGCGGCACATATCCACTGGTGTACGACATACCTCCACCGCGGGGGATAGTGATATATTTGTGTGCTGTAGCTGTTTTAACAACGTCAGCTAATTCGCTAGTAGAGCCTGGCTGAACAACGGCAATAGCAGGTTTTTCTTTAGTAAAAACATCTTGCGCATAGAGACTACAAGAATAGGAATCGGTTAAAACGTGTTCTTGACCAACAAATTTTACTAAGCTTTCTAAAACCTGTGATATATCACTTCTGCTATTCACTCTTCGTCTCCAAAAAAGTCTATTCAACTGAGCTAGTATGCGTGTTTGTTAGTGATGTTCAGTTTCAACCTGACACTATAAATCTATTGGTCGCATGCTAAATCTAATTAGTAAAGTACTATTAATATAACAATAAAGCAATGTGTTCAAGAGATTAAACCAGCGATAAAACTAGAATCGAAAAGTTAGGTGTCCATCTGCAGGCATAGTTCAACAAGCTAACTGATTCTTCCAACATAATCACATTAAACTTAAATAAATTTATCTAAATCATATCCTTAGGATTTCGTTGAGGTGCACAAATTGTGCTTTGTTAATGGCTTAAAATGAACCAAGACTAATTTATTTGAAGAAAAAGACCGAATGATATATATTTATATCTTTATTTTGTCGGTGTTATGTTATGAATCCAGATATAGATGTGGAAATTAGTGAAGTAGGCCCACGAGATGGTTTGCAAAGTATCAAACCAATTATGTCTACTAATGATAAAAAACGCTGGGTTAGTGCGTTAGCCGCGGCTGGCATTCCTGAAATTGAAGTCGGTTCATTCGTACCAGCGAGTATTCTTCCTCAGTTAGCTGATACCGCTGAAATAGTCGCTCATGCGCGCACAATTCCGGGCTTAAATGTGGCTGTGTTGGTCCCGAACTATCGGGGAGCTCAAGATGCAATAAAAGCCGGTGCACATAAAATAACTATTCCTTTGTCGGTGTCTGAAACCCATAGTTTAAAAAATGTACGCCGCACACACGCTCAAGTTATTCAAGAAGTTGCAAAAATTCGAGAACTGATTAATCAATCTGATAATCCGCAAAAACCGATACTGGAAGGTGGATTATCTACCGCCTTTGGTTGCACTTTAGAAGGAAATGTACCTGAGTCTAAAGTTTTCGAGATGGCTGAGAAATTAATTGAAGCTGGTTGTGACGAAGTGGGCTTATCGGATACCACAGGCTTCGGTACTCCGAATCAAGTGAAGCGATTAACCCTCGGGATTTGGGATCTAGTGGGCAAAGACAGACTTACAGGTATTCATTTGCACAATACTCGTGGTCAGGGACTCGCTAATGTGATGACCGCCCTCGAAGTCGGCTTGAAAACCATAGATTCTTCAATGGCAGGAATCGGCGGCTGTCCATTTGCTCCCGGTGCTTCAGGTAACATAATCACTGAAGACTTGGTTTTTCTACTTGAGGGTATGGGGTTAAAAACAGGAATCAACTATCAGCGTTTATTGTTAGCTCGAAAAATTCTGCGTGACAGTTTACCTGTTGAAGTTGATTTGTATGGCTTTACACCTGAAGCTGGATTGCCGAAGGGGTTTCAGATGGCCACAGCACAATATTAATTGATTTCACAATGTGTTTCTGCATGAAGTTGCAACTATGAAAATTAGTATAAAAAATGGAACTAGTTTCCAGCAAAATAGTGGCGAAACAATTCTTGATGCCAGTATCAATGCTGGCTATCCGATTAATCACAGTTGCCGGTCTGGTCGCTGTGGTTTTTGTAAGGTGCAATTACTTTCCGGCGAAACTTCTGCGTATCGTGCAGAGCAACTTTTACAGCAAGACAGAGATGACAATTGGATACTCTCATGTTGCCATACCGCGTTGACTGATATTGAAATTGATGCCGGTAATCTTACTCAAGTAATCATTCCTAAAGTTTGTTCGATTCCCTGTGCGATTGATGCAATTGAGTTGTTGAGCCCGACAATGTTAACGGTAACTTTACAGCTACCATTGATAGTTAAATTTATGTATCTAGCTGGGCAATACGTGGATGTATTTACATCAGAGGGACTATCAAGCAGCTATTGGTTGAGTAAAGCGAGTGTAGAGCAGCAAAAAATAGAACTACACATTGCGCACAATGAACTAGATCCTATGCATCAATATTGGTTTCATCAAGCCAAAGTCAAAGACCTTCTTAAACTTGAAGGACCTAAAGGTACCCACTTCTTGCGTGACACTGCCCATCGAGATCTGTTCTTTCTAGCGTTTGGGGCTGGTATTGCTGCTATTACAGCCATGCTAGAAGCCCATGCAAATTTAGCAAAAGACAAGCAAGCTGCAAGTATTACCGTGATTTGGCAAGGTCAACAGCCAGAAGATTTCTATTTTGATGTAGCGCAAATGGATAGTGATATTCGATTTATTCGCACGTTGTCTTCAGCTTGTCCCGCTTGGTCTGGTCAATTGGGTGAAGCGCAAGATGTTATGTTGGGTATGCAACCCCAAATGCACAATGCTGATGTGTATGCCACTGGTCCTGCTTTTAAGTTAGAGCATGCACAAAAAGTATTAAGCCAGCATGCTCTTAATCCTAGACGTTTTTTTTCACAGGCAACCTGTGAATAAGTTTGCGATCAATGTCGGTTTACTTCGGCCGTTCTTTCGTCCTAACCGAAAATGTTCACAGACTTCCAGACTTGCCCGATTCAGTAAAAAGCGCTTATTTCAGCAGTTGAAGAAATCCGAATATTAGTGCGCAAATATTGACAATTGTCATAGTGAAGTGAGTGAGTTAACGGTAGATTAAATCCATCTTGGCGCGATTATATCTGATTAAGTTTAGCTGTAATCCCATATACATCAAGCACTTGTGTTTGCAGTGCAGAGTCATACGAATTTACCCCTTCTTGTCTGAGTAAGGGTGAAGTTTAGTTTAGAAAATAGCAGAAGATATACACATAAAATCTTACTAATAATAATGTAACTTCGGAGAAAGCACTATGAAAAAAGCGAACATAAGCCTCATGATTAAGATGGCCTTGGGGGGCGTTTTAGCTTCCTCAGGTGTCGCTTTTGGGCAAGACAGTCAAACCTCTGATTTAAGCCTAGAAAAGATTACGGTGACGGCACAGCGGAAAGAGGAAAGTATCCAAAGCTCTCCTGTTTCCATTTCCGCACTGGGTCCCGAAGATATTGAACGACTACAAATTGATAATACAAAAGATCTAAGTCAGGTTATGCCCAATGTCATGATTAAGGGGGTTACTGGTGGTAGCGCCGGGATTACGCCTTTTATTCGTGGTGGAGGGGTGACCGATGGTGCACTTATTACTTCTGAGCCAGAAGTGGGTATCTACATTGATGATGTTTATCAACCTCGATCTGCGGCGTCTTTCATTGAATCCCTAGAACTAGAACGCATTGAAGTACTTCGTGGGCCGCAAGGAACACTTTACGGACGTAACAGCTCGTCAGGTGCCCTGAAAATTATTTCTCGGGTACCAGATGATTTATTCCGCTTTAAAAACGAAGTAGGGATTGGTAGCTGGAACGAAATATATGACAAATTTAGTATCAGTGGCCCGCTAAGTGATGACGAAAAGCTGCGCGGTGGCATTACCGGCATGCTGCGCAAGCGCGATGGTGGCCGCCAGTATAATGCAACATTAGATAAAGAGGTTGGTGAAGAAGACTACGCAGGTTTCCAGGGCGACTTATTTTATGAAGGTGAAACGTACACCGCAAGGTGGAAGTACTTTTATACCAATTATGAAAGTGACGGCCTATATGCATCCTCCCTTGACCCTTTTCAAGTTGATAATGAATACGACCAAATACCCTTTACCTCTGGCGAATTCGATACGGTTTTATCGCCTTTTGAATCCTCAACTGAAGATAAACAATATGGTACCAGTGTCCATCTAACCAAACAAATCAGTGATTCCATGAAGCTGTTATCGGTTACCTCATGGTCAAAGTTGCAGAATGATTGGTCTACTGGGTTCAGTGGCGGTGTGGCAAATGCGTTGTTAGGCATAGAAGGTGATGGTTACGTGGAATTATTTTCACGGGATTCCGTCAGTGATCAAAACAGTTTTAGCCAAGAGTTACAATTGCAGGGCGAGGCTTGGGAAAACCGAGTAAGTTATATTGCCGGTTTGTATTATTTTAACGAATCAGGCGAACAAATTGTCAATTCAACGGTTTTCTTCGCCCCTTCCTATGGCGATTTTGACATAGATACAAAAAGTTATGCGGTATTCGGTCAGGCTAATGTCAACTTAACAGACAAACTTGGTTTGATTGTTGGTGCCCGTTATACCCGAGATGAAAAATCCCTTGACGCTACCCTAGAAACAAGTCCGGTAAACCGTGAGGATACCTTCAAAAAATTCACGCCTAAAGTGGCCTTAAACTATCAAGCCAACGACGACTTGTTGCTTTACACAAGTTACACAGAAGGCTTCAAAGCTGGCGGATACAATAGTTTGGCGTCTACACCAGAAGGTCTTAATACGCCCTTTGAGATGCAAGTGATGGATGCTTATGAAGCGGGTTTGAAAAGTGAATGGTGGAACAACCGTTTACGTATCAATGTCGCCGGATTTTTCAATGAATATTCTAGTTTACAACAACAATCTGTAGACGAATTTGGTTCATTTATTACTGAAAATTACGATGCCGAGCATAAGGGTATCGAGGTCGAACTTAATGTTCGTTTAACCTCTAATTTGAATTTATGGGCTAACGGTGTTTCCCAAGATAGCGAATATACCGCTGTCAGTGTTAATGGCGTTTCGTCAAACGGTGGCTTGGTCGGCAACAAAATGACCAATGTGTTTGAGTTTCAATATGCAGCAGGATTGGACTATACACAAGACATTGGTGACGGAACCTTAATGTTAGGCACGAATGTTAATCATCGTGATGATTATTATTCAACAGCAGATAACTCAGAGATTGGTCATATAGAGCCAGTAACATTAATCGATGCTTACGCGGCTTACGCCTATGAACGCTGGAAATTCACTTTATCGGGTAAAAACCTTGGTAATGAAAAATACGCGTTTACCGGCTTTGGCTTTAGTTTGATTCAACCTCGTTTTATGGCCGACCCGATGACGTGGCGATTGAGTGTATCGTACGAATTATAGAAAAATCATCTGGAAAGGTTAGGACAATGTGAGAACCACATTGTCCCTTTATAACGCTTAAACACTCAACATCTAAATGTCTTTGATGTGGTGTTTGATGTAAGCACTTACTCTTTTTGAATAAAGGTGAAATTAATATGAAATCTACACAGATTATTGTGGCAGGTGCAGGCCCTGTAGGGACGGTTACCGCATATCGTCTAGCAAGTATGGGGTTTGATGTCATGTTGTGTGAAGCCGGCCCTAATTGTGCTGTTGATTTGCGCGCATCGACCTTCCATCCGCCTACTTTAGAAATGCTTGATGAGCTAGGCATGGCCGACGAACTAATCGAACGAGGACTGAAAGCGCCGATTTATCATTTCCGTGAACGGGCAACCGGAGAGGTTGTTGAATTTGATTTATCTGAATTAGAAGGTCAGGAAAAATTCCCTTACCGCTTGCAGTGCGAACAACATGTACTAGCCAGTATGGTTGCCGAAAAGTTAAATAATCATCCTAAAGCTGAAGTTCGATTTAGTCACCGAGTGGTCCACTTTGAACAGACCGACGATGGGGTTGAAGTGGCACTAGAAGGGCCTTTTTCGATTGAAAAAGTAAAAGCCAAATATTTGGTCGCCGCGGACGGTGGTAATTCAATTATTCGCAAATGGTTAGGCGTTGAATTTGAAGGCTTTACCTACCCTGAAAAGTTCTTAACCCTATCTACAAAAGTTGAGTTAAAAGACTACATCGATAACCTTGCTTACGTTAGTTACGTGTCCGATCCAAAAGAATGGATGGTACTGCTACGTGTGCCAAGTGTTTGGCGAATTTTGGTGCCTGCTAGTGAAGATCAACCAGACGAGTACTTATTGTCTGATGAGAAGAAAAACCAGGTATTCCGAGATTTAATCGGTCGTGATGATGTTGAGACTGAACATAGAACCATTTACCGGGTACATCAACGGGTAGCTAAAAAATTCAATCACGGACGAGTATGTTTGGTCGGTGATGCTTGTCATATGAACAATCCACTAGGTGGTTTTGGCATGAATAGCGGTATTCATGACGGTTGGAATTTAGCCGACAAAATCAAGTTAAACCTTACCGAAGGTCATGATGACGCTAATTTTGAATTATATGACGCTCAACGTCGTCCAGTAACCCATAGTTTTATTCAAGCGCAGACGATGCAAAACAAAAAGCTGTTAGAGCATAGTCCTGAAGAGAACCATGCAATGCGTTTACAAGAAATGCACGATATCTGCAATGACGACGAAAAACGCTTAGCTTTTCTGAGACGACAAGCCATGTTTACCAGTCTTGAAGAAGCTAACAAAATCAAATAGGAAAAATAATGAAAGACGTACTTGGATACAGAGCTAAATTTGGCGTATTAGGTCCTTCGACTAATACAATTGTGCAACCTGAATTTGATGAAATGCGCCCTGCTGGTGTCACAAATCACTACAGCCGTATCGTAATTGAAAATGCAAAAGCTGTTTCAAATGATAGTTTTATGGCCGGCACCAAGATGATTGATGAAGGTACCGAGGAAGCGGTAAGAGGCGTATTAACTTGTGCACCTGACTACTTAGTTATGGGTATGTCTGCGGTGACTTTTTATGGTGGTGCTAAAGGCGCAGAAGCCTGGAAAAAACGCATTGAAACGTTTTCAGGCTTAAGAATTTCAATGGGGTCAGAGTCACTTATTGCTGCGATGGAAGCTATTGGTGGAATTAAAAAGGTAGCCTTTTTATCGCCTTATTTCCCAGTTGCAAACAAAGAAGTTGAAAACTATTTGAGCGATTACGGATACGAAACTGTGCGTGATATTCCGTTACAACGTCCTAGCTGGTTGAGTATTGCTGAAACACCGTTTTCAATGTCTCGCGATACTGTGAAGAAACTTGATAGCGATGATGTTGATGCAATTATACAAGTTGGTACTAACCTTTGTATGGCAAGACTTGCGCCTAAATTAGAACTTGAATTAGGTAAACCAGTTATTGCGATTAATACGTCCACTTATTGGCATGCATTACGTGCATACGGCATAACCGACAAGGTTAGCGGTTTTGGACGTTTGTTAGAGGAGTTTTAAGATGGAGTATGATTACGTACCAATTAGCGAACGTGGTCAATTAAAATGGCCCGATGGTAAAAAAGTCGCTTTGATTTTAACCTTCAATCTTGAAACTTGGGATCTGACTAAGGACACCGACGAGCCTTACTATGCTGGTGGTCCAGCAGTATTGCCGGATACTTTGCCTGGTAATATTCCTGATTTTCCAAATTTCAGCTGGCGTGAATACGGTCAGCGTGTTGGCATTTGGCGTTTATACGAGCTATTTGATGAACTTAAAGTAAAAGCCAGTTGTACGACTAATGCAGTCACTTTTGAGCGTCGTGCTGCTATGGTGCAAGCTTGTTTAGATCGTGGGTGGGAATTGATTACCCATAACTACGAGCAAGGTGAATTACTTACTAATTTCGCACATCAGCCAGAAAAAGAGCAAGAAGTTATCTCTCGTTCAATCGATATGTTTGAACAATATGTTGGTAGACGTCCGATTGGTTGGTTGTCGTCGTCATTGCGCGGTACGCTAAATACGCCAGCTATTCTTGCTAAAGAAGGCTACAAGTTTTATTGCGACATTATGAACGATGATCAACCCTTTATGATCCGCACTGATAACGGCCCAATAGTGTCAGTTCCTTACTCTAATGAAATCAATGATTTCACTATCATAACTCGCCGTGGACACACTACCGACGAGTATAGAGATATTTTGATTGAAGAATTGAATGTACTGTATAAAGAAGGTGCAACTCAGGCTCGTATCATGAACGTTGGATTACACCCTCATGTTACCGGTCGAGCTTATCGGATTAGAGCGATTCGAGAGTTTATTGAATACGCAAAAACCTTACCTGATGTTTGGTGGACGACACGAGAAGAGATTGCTGATTGGTATTTAGAACATCAGCAAGAACATCATATTCCTGGTCAAATATAAGTCGAACTGAAATCCAATAAGGAGCCTTTTATGACGAATGCAATACTAAACGACGGCGTTATTCCAGAACCGCAAACTCAAGCAGTACGCGATTTACTTGCGACAACACCTGATAAGCAGCTGTTCATTAACGGAGAGTATTGTTCGCCTAAAAGTGGCCAGTATTTAGAAACCTGCGATCCTGCTACGGGTAAAATCATAGCGCGCATCGCCAATGCGAATCAGGCTGATGTGGATAATGCGGTCGCCGCTGCACAACAAGCATTAAAGGGTCCTTGGGCAACGATGACACCTATGGAACGCAGCATGATTCTAAATCGTATCGCTGATTTAGTTGATCTGCATATGGATGAATTATGCGAATTAGAGGTGCTTGACCAAGGTAAGCCATGGTTTGTGGCACGTTGGGCGGAAGTGCCAGCTGTCGCGGGACAGTTTCGCTTTTTTGCCGGACAAGCACTGACCCTTGATGGCAATACGTTGAACCCATCAGTGAATTACCAACCTGAAGGTAAACAAGTTCATGCCTGGACTGTGCGCGAACCTGTGGGAGTGGTCGCTGCCATTACCCCTTGGAATTCACCGTTAATTCTTACTGCCATGAAGTTAGCTCCAGCGCTCGCCGCAGGCTGCACCATAGTGCATAAACCCGCAGAACTAACTTCGCTCACAGCATTACGTTTGGCCGAGTTAATTACTGAAGCGGGCGTACCACCTGGGGTAATGAATGTTGTGACCGGTGACGGTGCGCAGTGTGGAAGTGTGTTAGCCAGTCATGCGGGTGTGGATAAAGTGGCTTTTACAGGTTCAACAGCTACTGGTCGCGCAATAGTCGAAGCCAGTAAGCAAAATTTAACCCGTGTTACGCTAGAGCTAGGTGGTAAATCGCCAGCCATTGTACTCCCAGATGCTGACTTAGATTTAGCTATTCCAGGCATTGCCAATGGTATCTTTTTCAATGGCGGTCAAGTGTGTGTGGCGAATTCGCGAACCTATATCCATCGTTCTATTTTCGACAAAGTTGTTGAAGGTATTGCAGCTTATGGAGCAGGTTTGAAAGTAGGGCATGGGTTAAACCAAGATACGCAAATGGGACCTGTTGTTTCTGCTCAACAAGCGCAAAAAATTGAGCAGTATATTAAAGGGGCGAAAGCTGAAGGTGCGACTATTTTAACCGGTGGTGAACGTTTCGGCAGTGCTGGGACTTTTATACAGCCCACTGTGGTTACAGGTACAAGCACCACCAGTCCTATTCATTGCCAAGAAGTCTTTGGTCCGGTAATTGTTGCAGAACCTTATGATGACATTAACGAAGCGTTGCAGTGGAGTAATGACAATGAATATGGTTTAGCGGCGAGTGTTTGGACTGAAAATTTATCGACTGCCCATCGTTTGTCTCGTCAGATACAAGCCGGAACCGTTTGGATTAATACCCATTCTATGTTTGACCCTGCGATGCCTATCGGTGGAATGAAAAACTCTGGTTATGGTCGTGACAGCGGCAAGCAAGCCATGGATAACTATTTGGAGTGGAAAACGGTGTGCGCCGTTTTGTAGTGTTAATTTACACTCTGTAGTAAATCAGAAAGCGGATATTGATGTTTCAGTATCCGCTTTTTTAATTGCCCTAGCATCTGTGTTAGACGCTAGGTTAATTGATTGTTGTTAGTTGCTAAACAACCATTTTTCAGTGGTTTTCAATTGGTCTTCAAAACCTTGGATGGCACCTTTTTGCAGCAGGGTTATTGATATTTCATCGTGCCCTTGTAACAAATTTTGGCGTCTAGATTCATCAACAGTAAATGACCAACTGTGCTCAGTTCCATAACTCACTTTACAATTTTCTAAGTCAACAGTAAGTTGAATTGCGTCATGTTGTGCCGTTAGCTTGAATAACTTATCAACTACATCTGAAGGTAAAACAACGGGTAATACGCCGTTTTTGAAACAGTTGTTATAGAAGATGTCAGCGAAGCTAGGCGCAATTACCGCCTTGATTCCATAACCTTTTAACGCCCAAACTGCGTGCTCTCTGCTTGAACCACAACCAAAGTTTTCCCGCGCAATAAGAATGCTGGCATCAGTATATAGAGGGTTGTTCAAAACAAAGTCTGGGTTAGGTCTGCGGGTTTTAGTGTCTGTCCTGACATCACCAGGATCTAAATAACGTAAATCATCAAATAACCAATCGCCAAAGCCAAATTTACTAATCGACTTTAAATATTGTTTTGGCAGGATTGCATCAGTATCGACGTTGCTGCGATCAAAAGGTAAAACAGTACCTGTGTGAGATAAGAATTTTTCCATTATTGGACTCCACCTTCAGTGATATCGACAAAATGACCAGCAATAGCTGCAGCCGCAGCCATCGACGGGCTTACAAGGTGGGTTCGTCCACCACTGCCTTGACGTCCCTCAAAATTACGATTTGAGGTAGAAGCGCAATGTTCTCCCGTCATTAAACGATCGGCATTCATCGCTAAGCACATAGAACAGCCAGGCTCACGCCATTCGAAACCGGCAGCCAGAATGATTTTGTCTAAACCTTCAGCTTCAGCTTGTTGTTTGACTAAACCAGATCCAGGTACCACCAAAGCTTGTTTGATTGTTTTGGCAACCTGCTTACCTTCAACTACTTGCGCAACAGCGCGAATATCTTCGATGCGAGAGTTGGTACAAGAACCAATAAAAACACGATCTAAGTTAATATCAGTTATTGGTTGTCCGGCGCTTAATCCCATGTAATCAAGGGCTTTTTGATAGTCTTCAGATTTCCCTTTGAACAGGTTTGGATTGGGGATTAACTGATCAACAGATATCACCATCTCTGGTGACGTTCCCCAACTTACTTGCGGTTTTATATCTTGCGCATTAAATTGAAATTCCACATCAAATTTGGCATCTGCATCACTATGCAATTCTCGCCACATAGTCGTCGCTTCTTGCCATTGTTCGTTTTTAGGCGCAAAAGGACGACCTTCAATGTAATCCTCGGTAACCTGATCATAAGCAACTAGTCCCGCTCGAGCGCCAGCTTCGATGGCCATGTTGCATACTGTCATGCGGCCTTCCATGCTTAAGCCGCGGATGGTTGAACCAGCAAACTCTATGGTAAATCCAGTGCCAGCGGCAGTGCCTATTTTACCAATAACATAAAGCACAACGTCTTTGGCAGTAACACCAGGATGCAGTTCACCGTTTACTTCTACCAGCATATTTTTGGCTTTGCGTTGCAGTAAACATTGGGTGGCTAATACGTGATCGACTTCGGACGTACCTATACCCACTCCCAATGCGGCAAATGCACCGTGAGTTGCGGTGTGAGAATCGCCACAGACTATTGTCATGCCAGGCAGTGTTAGCCCTTGTTCTGGCGAGATGACATGCACTATTCCTTGACGTATATCCTTAAGATCAAATTGCTGAATATTGAAGTCATGGCAGTTATCATCAAGGGTTTTTACTTGGATTCGCGATATGTCATCGGCAATACCTTCGATGCCTTCTTCGCGACCAGTGGTAGGTACATTATGATCTGGTGTAGCAATAACTGAGTCACGACGCCATGGTTGCCGGTTTGCTGCGCGCAATCCTTCAAAAGCCTGGGCTGAGGAAACCTCATGTACTATGTGCCTGTCTATGTATATCAACGACATGCCATCTTCAGAAGTCGTTATACAGCGACGTTCCCAAAGTTTGTCGTAAAGGGTTTTAGGGTTATCTTGTTTAACCATTTAATCTATTCTCCGGATTTCGTTTACTGGCAATTTGCATTTAAATGACTGAAACCAACCGCCGGTTTTGCAGCCATGCTTGATTTGATTTTATCTTTTCGTTACCTAACTTTAAGCGTGTTGGAATGAAGGCGTAATAGACGCTCGAAGATGGATTTCTTCTATGCAACGGGCTTCAATTTCGTCAATACTGTCACCGTGATTGGATAGTGAAATTTGGCCACCTTATTCACAAAGCGTTTCTCGTACTGTTGCTATGGCGTTTAAATCATCCTTGTTGTCAGAAATGCCAACAGCTAAAAGATGAGTCATCTTTTCATTCCCTCAGGTTTACTAAACTCAGGTTTTTAATTTATCTGGTTTATTGCTATCTGGTGTTAACTCGCTAAACACGCCATGCATATTTGTAACGATGGATATTTGCGAACTAGAGTAGCGGGCGTTGTTTTTCACGCAATGACAAATATCAATGTTGAAACACTTTCATCTGGTAAATCTGTGTTGGGGTATTGCTTGCTAACTAGGTTTTTGGATTCGAGAAGTGGTTTTAAGTGAACAATAAACGATATTGAGTGTATGGAAGCCTGATTTAGATGATAAAAATCAGGCTTTTATTTTGATTTGTTCTATTTTCTGCTTAGGGCAGTGGGTCCTTCAGTAGAAAGTAATGAGGTTAGTTGCTCTATCCCGTCAGATTGTGCGAAAAAGTAGCCATTAATCATTAATTCAGAAATTTTACTGACTTGCGTAAGTTCGGCTAGTTGTTTTGGACCAGGTAACTCTGGACGACAAATGGCACCTCCAAAATAGTGATCCACATCATCTAGCACCAGTGCGTAATGGTCGTTTGTCGATGCCGCCATCTCATAAGCATCAAGATGCGCTGACCAGTCTAACGAGGCACCCATTGGAATGTCATTAGTGCCGGTTTGAATTAAAGCTGGGACGGCTAAGCCAGAAAAACCTTGTTTATCAATTAATCCAGGCATCGCTGGTGGAGGAGAATAGGCTAATACCAATGCCACACGAGGGTCTGCTTGTGATGCATTCATGCCGTCTGGAATAGTAGCGTTTACGCCACCTTTTACTAACGCAGTTAATGCGCCATAGCTATGACCTGCGGCAATATAACGATCACCGCCATAGGTATCAGCCAATAATTGCATGTCTTCAAGTCGAGCTCGCCAAGACATACTGCGTTCAAATTTGTCACGCAAAGGGTGATCTGTTGAATCCATATGTAATGCACTATACACAGTGAAACCTTGTTCTATCCATGGTTCGATTAACGGATCATATTTCCAAGGGGCAGACAATGCGCCATGAGAAAATAGTATTACTCCTTTTTGTTCGCCTTTAGCCTGCCACTTCCAAACGGAAACGTCTCTATCATTTACTTTTAATGTTGTTGTCTGCGCTTCAAGCGCTAGAACCTGTGTACACAATGAGAACAGTATCGTTAGTGCAAATAACAGCCGATTAAATATCCGTTGTTTGTGGGGGGGAAAAAACATTTTATATACTCCTGTCAGCAGTTCTAGTTTAACGATACGAGTGATTACCTAGGTATATCACTCTTATATCTTGAATAATTTGATAACTGTCAAATCATTCAACAACAAGCTTAAATAAACGCATTTTTTGGTGCTTATATACTGATTTAACATCAAAAAAATCTGATTATTGACATTTGTTAATGCATGGGTGGTTTTCTGCAGTTAAGTTAAGCTCTTAGGCTATCAAATAGAGCACTATTTCATAGGCGATAAAAGCATATTACCCAGCCCCCAAGTATTCAAACCACAGGGTTTTCGATAACAAGGACAGGTAAATTTGAGCTATCAAAAGAATAAAAGAGGAATAATAAATGGAAATTAGCAACAAGATAATAGTCGCAGTACTAAGTGCCACCTTGTACTTAGTCAATATACCCTCTGCATTTAGTCACAGTGATGAAAACGCAACTGAAACTCATACAACTCGCACGCTATCCATGGATGATGTTAGAGCAAAGTATGCTGATAGTAACTCGAAATTTGTTGATTTGGACGGTATCAATGTTCATTACAAAGACGAAGGAAAAGGCCCCGTTATACTGCTTGTTCACGGAACATTAGGCGATTTATTTGATTGGGATGTTTGGACGCAGGAGCTATTGAAATCTGGTTTCCGTGTAGTTCGTTTTGATATTCCTGGATTTGGTTTGTCGGGCAATATTGCTAATGGTAACTATTCCGTTGATCGCACCCACACCCTGGTTGATAGCTTAATGGACCATGTTGGCGCAGAGAAATTTGGCATAGCTGGTATCTCTTATGGTGGGATGGTTGTTTTTCGATATGCCGCAACCCGCACCGATAGAGTAACGTCCATGGTACTTATCAATTCTGCAGGTATTCAGACCGCTAATGCAGTTAAAAGAAAACCAAAAACTCCGGGTGAAAAACCCAAACGTACTAGTATCTTTATGTACTCACCGGTGGTTGAAAAAGATGACATAGTCTCTTTTTACGACAACTATATTAATGACAAAAGTAAAGTTACGCCTGAATTTGTACAACGGAAATTGGACTTTTTGAATATTCAAGAGCGCGATAAAACATCCATCGCAACCTTTAAACTTTATGAAAAAGGCGATCCGCAAAGAGTCTTATCCCATGTAAAAGCCCCAAGCTTGATAATGTGGGGAACGGCAAATAAAGCGTTAGATACAAAAACCGCTAGTGCATTTATTGATGCTTTACCTAATGCGTGTTTAACCAAGTTAGTTACTTTTGAAAGTGGCGGTCACTATATTAATATTGAACGTCCAATCGAAACAGTAAAAGTTGCTCAGTCTTTTTTCCTAGATCTGAAAAGCGCCAAACTTTGTAAGTAGCCATCGCTTTGCATCAAACTAAACTGTCGGTGAGCGAAAGGCTCAGCGACAGTTTTTTATGTAAATGACTACTGAGGACAAGAACCCAGATGCCAGTTCTGTGCATCTATACTGTATAAACTGGTATTTCCCCATGTAGAGCCAGCCAGTGCTTCATCGCTACCTTGCGCAAAATAGCTAGGTGCGTACGGATTACCTGAGCTATAAGCCCTGCCTGCAGTCTTATGGTAATAATTGTAAGTAGTGAATTGCTCACAAGTTGGTTCGTCGTCACCATTTCCACCGCCATCATCATTTGAAGTACTGCATGCCTGAACTGGTCCAGTACAACTGGCGTCATCATCTTGCCACTGACACTGCTGTGCTGAAGCGGTTATTTCATTAAGTTTAAATGCATTGGTACTGTATTCTAAATAGCAATTTGCATAATTTGTGTAGTTTAATCGGCCAGCGTTTATATGTTGATCTAATGTGGCTGTTTGGCCAGCATCAATGCTGAAACTGACAGTATCCGTTGCTTGTAAGTTTGTAGAATCGGTGGCCACAATAGTGGCACTTTGCTGACCTCCGGCTAAACTGCATGCCTGAGCACTAAAGGTGTTCCCTTGCAATTGAGCCGTTTCATTTCCAGTTGAGAAGCTGACAATTACACTACTTAAATTCTGATTAACGTCTACCACTTTGCCAGAAACCGTGGCGCATTGATTATTCACAGTGGCAATAATTTCAGTTAAAACAGGAGCTGTAGCGGGGGGCGCAGGTCCAATTCTAACGGTACTCGAAGTCGCCTCAGATTGCGCTCCTAGGTCATCTGTCGCAACGGCCGTCACCAGATATAGCTCATCTGCAAGGCTGGCGCTTGAAATAGAAAAGCTGTTATTAGAGAAGGTTTGAGTACTGCTAGAATAATTATTCCCAACCGAATCTTCTATCTCGAAATCAACCTGTATCACCTGTCCATCAGGGTCACTGACTGTGCCGGTAATCAGAATTGTTCCGCTATTTTCCTGAGTATTTAAGGAATCTACCACAGGCGCTAAATTGCGGCTTACTCGCTGATTGTTGTCAGCAAAAAATTGTCCTAAATACATCGCATAGTTAATGCCTGCGCCACTGATATAAGAGCCACTCGCTCCTTGGCCTCCAGACCAAGAGTGGTCAACCCCATTTAACCACAACATTGAAACCCGGTTGTCTTGCCATAAAGTTTCATCGGCGGTTCTGCCGGCTAGGGTAATCTGTTGGCTGCTAGGGATTTGTTGTACGCCATAAACAGCGGCCATTCCTTGTGCATTTTGTTGGTTGTAACAGGTGTCAACCGTGGTGTCAGCATCTCCATGTGCTATTGACGCAATCTGTGTATCGAAATGAGAAGCAAAAGCGCCAGCATAAGTTTGGCAGCGACTGGCTACATTGGCCGACTCGCAACTTCCTAGTGCGCCACTGGAACTTGTGCCAATACTGGGGCCCGCGCTAATCCCCATTCCTGCAAAAATATCTGGGGCTAAACACGCTGTCGTATTCGCAAATGATGCCCCTGAAGAAAGTCCTGAAATATATACCTGATCATCATCAATGTTATAAGTAGGGTCACTGCGCAATGCTGTGGCTAGATTAATTAGGTTTTGATAATCAGCGGCTGTTCTTGACTTGGTCCCTTGCCAATATGACCAGCAACCAAAACCTGCTTTATTCATGGCGTTGGGCACAGCAACTACCATTCCATAAGCCTCAGCTGCTTGTTCCAAGTTTGCATTTAAATAAGTATCTATAGACTGAGTGCAGCCATGCAAAACTAACAACAATGCTCGTCCTTGACCCACGGAAGAGATGCTATCGGGGGTATAGATATGTACCTGACTAAACCCACCTACAGATTGATTATTTTGCCAACTACCGGCATTTGCACCTGAGGACAAGATTAATGTAAGCCAAAATAATCCATTCAGGATTCGAATATTTTTTAATAACATACGTTTACCTTTTTTGTTAAAAAAATGTAAACGTAGCTTAGGGGCTTGTTTGAAATTTCGCCTTAGTACTTTAGTACAGCGCAAATCTCAGCAGTCAAATCACTCAGTAAATAACTACTCAGCGGCTCTGAAAAATTAAAACAGCAGTTTTTGCCCCTGATGAGGAATGATAATTTCCAAGCCTAAGTCATTTGCTTCATCGAGTTGTTGTTTGATGTTATGACGAGGATTGACACCTTTAGCCAGAGTATACTTAATATGACTAATCACCACTTTAAGGTTGTTTAGCGGCGTTTCGCCATCAATTTTGGAGGCAAAATTATGTAACTCTTGGATTAACAATTTCGGGGTTAGGTGGCCAAATAATAAGTTGTGTGGACGTTCATTTTCAAAAGATACTTCAATTACCATACCGCGCAATTGTTTATGCTTTATTTGCTTTGCAAGGTATGTCCAAATTGCTTCGAGTTTACCCTGTTTCTCTACAACATCGGGTCCGGTATCACCAAAATACACAAACATATCACTGCCATTTTCAATTACAAATGCACTGGACTCAACAGGGTGGCTAAGACTAAAGGCGGTTACCACAAGATCTGTGTCTTCAATGTTTATGGGTTTGCCAACAGGCAGATCAACAACATGGTATTTGTTCAACATTGGTGGAATACCACGATCGGTGAAATTCGCCCAAGCTTTACCGTTAAAGTAGGTTTCGCCAATCATATTGTTCACCGATGCCAACCCATAGATATTTTTACTCGTGTCTTCGGGGGATGCGACCAACATGCCATTTATATGATCAAGGTGGGCATGGCTGATTAAGTAACCCTTAACATGTTCTCTTAAAATGGTTCCCGCTGTTGTCCAGTTGTCATTTTGCTTAATAGGTAAGTCAGCGAAAGCGTTTTGTTGAACACTTTGATTAATACCGTTCACTATTGTCCCTGCATCTAACGCGACATAGTGAGAACTATTGAGTGAACGTAATAAAAATGCACTTAAATTACCATCCTCAATGCCACCACTATCGCCTAAAACGATAAGTTCAAATGCGGAAGATTGGGATGTTTCGGCCATGCCTGCATGTTGATGTGCAAAAGTCTGAAACGAGATGATTAGTGTTAAGGCTAGTAGCTGTTTAGTAAGGCTTGCAAAATTTTTCATTGTTATTGAGCTTGCTGTCGTGAGCTTGAATAATGATCTAAAAAAATGTCGACGGTTTGCTCTATTACAAAACGTTTTTCATCTTCGCTAAGTTGCGATTGTAACTTAAACACCAAGGGCCAGAAACACCGTCCTTTGACTAAGTCGTTTAATTGATCAACTGCAAAATTTATGTCTTTGATAATCAGTGTATTGTCTTTTACGGCAGCTTTAATAAAACGGTGAACAGCAGTCTCCAAGCTAACAAGCCTGTCGATTCCTTTTTTTAGGGTGTCTTGTTCATAAAAAAAGCTTCCTATGGCAACACGAACTAATTCTATGTGTTGTTCGTCGCTCATCGAGTTCACTTGTTCTTCAACTAATTTCACAAATTGCTCATACATCGGCTTATCTGGCTGATAAACCACAGCGCTTTTGAGAAATGATGTTTCCCACTTATCAGTTAACAGATGCATGACTAATTCGGCTTTAGTGGCAAAATGATTATATACAGTCCGTTTCGACACACCGGCAATCTCAGCAAGCCGGTCCATGCTTGTAGCTTGTACGCCAAACTCTTGAAAGGCGCTTTTGGCAGCTTCCACAATTGCTTCACGTTTTATTTCACTACGGCTTTTTTTTGCTGTCTTCATAAACCTCTGCAACTTACTTTAACAATATTACTATTTTCAAATATGCATCATACATTTGTAGTTTACTTTCAACTAATTGATAATGTAAACTACACCGAGTAGTTTACTTTTAAGCTATGCATTTATCAATAGTTCCGATCAGTTATATTAAATAGAGAAGTTCCTGCAATGAGATTATTTTTACGTGCACTGCCTGCCCGTTTTTTATTAGCGCTTTCAGTGGTGTTGCTGAGTGCTTGTGGTGAAGAAAGCCAACAACAATTTCAGCCCGAAAAACCCCGCGTGGTGAAACTGACTCCAGTTATATCGGCATCCATTCAAAACCAATCTACGTTTCCTGCCGTCGTCTCGCCAGTGAAAACCATCGACTTGAGTTTTGAAGTTACCGGGCGCTTAATTCAAACAGATATTGTTACCGGGGAAAATGTTGAAAAAGGACATTTGCTTGCTAGTTTAGATCCAAAACCCTTTGAAAGAAGAGTAAAAGAGCAACAAACTCGACTGCACCAGGCCGATCGAGAGTTGAGTCGAATTGAGTCAATGTTTGATAAAAAGCTGGTATCCCAAAGTAATCTAGATGATGCAAAAACAGAATACGAGTTGGCTGAAATCGATTTATCCAACGCACTACAAGATCTTGAATACACTAAGTTACGTGCGCCATTTGACGCGCTGGTTGCGAACCGTTTAATTGATAACAATAGTTTTGTCACAGCCGGTCAATCCTTAGCTCAACTGCAAGATGTATCCCGTATCTATTTTAATATTAATGTTCCAGAACGTGTGTTATCGGCCAATGAAGGACGCAAAATAATTAAAGCGCAGGCGTCGATACTTGGTAATCCGGATAAGTGGTACGACTTAGTCTACGTAGAGCATTCCACTCAGCCAGATGCGGTTACGCAAACCTACCAAGCCGTGTTCGCATTGGAAGGTCAAAATCAAATTCAGGTAACTCCCGGCGCAAGAGCGATGGTAAATGTGACAGTGGAAACGCCGAATAACAGTGGTAGTTTGCTTATCCCATTCAGAGCGCTTGTCGGCAATGACGCTGATGGCTTTTTTGTATGGCGTTATGTCGCTGAATCCCAAACTGTTGAAAAAGTGCAGGTCAATGTGCACAGCATCGAGGACGCTACAGTGGTCGTTGATGGTGAACTAAATGAGCATGATTTTGTTATTTCGGCTGGGGCTACATTGGTGAAGGCGGGTATGAAGGTCGAACCATACCACGGAGAAAAATAATATGGATATTGCTCGCTATGCTATGCGCACGCCAGTCAATATCTGGCTGTTTATTGTAGTCTTCATTTTAGGTGGTTTAATTGCGCTGTCTGAAATTGGGCGTCTTGAAAATCCTGCGTTTACTATTAAACAAGTCAAAGTCATTACTGCATTTCCCGGAGCAAGTGCTCAACGAGTTGAAGAAGAGGTCACAGAACCCCTTGAAATAGCAATACAGCAGATGTCTCAGTTGTATCGATTGACCTCTATTTCTTCGCCTGGACAGTCTGAAATTACGGTTGAAGTGCAACGTCACTATGACAGCAAAATGTTACCGCAAATTTGGGATGAGTTAAGAAAACGACTAGGTGACATGAGCGGATCACTACCTGTTGGTGCGCAAGAACCTCAGGTGTTCGACGATTTTGGTGATGTATACGGTTTATATTATGCCTTGGTTGCGCCAGATTTTACGCCTTTTGAAATGCGCGAATTTGCCCGCATTATTCGCAGACAATTGTTGACCACTGAAGGTGTGGCAAAAGTGGAAGTGAATGGTGTAATGCAAGAACAAGTCGTTGCTTATATCGACCCTTATCTTATTGCCGGATTAGGGATGAGCTTTCCAGACATCATCAGTCTGTTTGAAGATAACTTAAAACCCTTCAATAGTGGCCGTATTCAAGTGGACGGCAAGAAAATTCGACTTCTTGTGGAGAATCCAGCGGATCGACTTGAAGAGCTCAGTAACTTGTCTTTAGTCATACCTGGTACTAATCGTTCCGTGCGTATTAAAGATATTGCAAGGTTAGAATTAGAACCAGCTGAAATCCAACCTTCAATGATCCGTTATCAAGGCAGCGAAGCTATCACACTTGCGGTATCTGCGATTGATGGTGTGAATATCGTAGAGGTTGGGCAACATGTACGCAAAACCGTAGATGGTTTGCTTGATGAACTGCCGCTGGGAATGACACTGACACCCATCTATGACCAAGCCAAAATCGTGGATGATTCTGTTGGTGGGTTTATTACCAATCTTATTATGTCAGTGGTAGTTGTAAGCTTGACTCTTTGGTTGTTTATGGGCTGGCGTTCAGCAACGGTAGTGAGTTCAGTACTTGTTATCACCGTGTTAGGTACTGTGATGATAATGTGGCTGATGGGAATCCAGCTACAGCGCATTTCACTAGGCGCTATGGTCATTGCAATGGGGATGTTGGTCGACAACGCTATTGTAGTAGCTGAAGGTATGATGCTGAAAATTAGAGGCGCGACTAAACCTGAAGATGCCGCAAGTTACGTTGTAAAGCGCACCCAATGGCCTTTGCTTGGGGCTACGGTTATTGGTATTGCCGCGTTTTCTGGGATCGGTTTATCTGATGATGCCACTGGTGAATTCTTATATTCACTATTCGTGGTGGTATTAGTGTCACTCTTGTTGAGCTGGGTATTAGCCGTAACTGTTGTGCCTGTGCTGGGCGGCTATGTTTACAAATCCGAAAAGGTTGTGGGTACGCAGCAGAGCCTCAGTGGAATTCAAAAAGGGTTCTTGCACATATTACATAAAGCGTTGAGGTTTAGATGGGTTACCTTAATATCATTGGTACTTATCACCGTTATTGCTTTTGCAAGTTTTGGCTTTGTTAAACAGGGATTCTTTCCGTCCTCCAATACCCCCATATTTTTTATTCATTATTGGGGTCCTCAAAATCAGGATATACGATACACCGAACAGAAAATTGAACTTGCTGAAAAACGCATTTTGGATTTTGAAGGGATCGAATCTGTTACTAGTTTTGTTGGCCGTGGAGCAGACCGTTTCACTTTAACTTATGCGCCGCAAGCTAATAATGAAAGCTATGGCATGTTATTTATTCGGGCTAAAAGTCTAGACGTTATAGAGCAGTTGGCACCCGCTATATTGGAAAAGATAAAACCTGTTGATCTGAATGCTGAATTTTACTTGGAACGCATGCAATTCGGACCAGGCTCTGGCGCAAAACTGCAAGTGCGCTTTTCCGGCCCTGATCCATTGGTTCTGCGTGATCTGGCGGCCCAAGCTATCGATATATATCAGCAAGACGGTGAGACTCGAGACATTCGTCATGACTGGCGTGACAAAGGATTAGCGTTAAATGCCCATTATGATGAGTTTAACGCTGGTATGTCTGGGATTTCACGGGCTGATTTTAACGACGCGATTCAATATGCTAGCGACGGTTTAAGTTTAGGGCAGATTCGTGATGGAGATTATTCGTATCCAATAAAAGCCAAAATGGCGACAGCTGGGCAGACACCCATTGAAGCAATTCAGAACAATCAGGTGTGGAGTTCACAACAACGGGTCTACATCCCATTCCAGCAAGTGTCTAAAGAACTAGAATTGGTCAACGAAGAAGTTCTCATTCAACGTCGCAACCGGATTCGTACTATAACGGTGAATGCCGAGCCTGATTTTGGTCAAACAGCAGGTGAAGTATTTGATCGTATTCGTCCCGTAATGGAAGCAATTGATTTACCCGATGGTTATCATTTAGAGTGGGGCGGAGAATATGAAAGTTCGCAAGAAGCCCAAGAAGCCTTAGGTAAAGGTTTGCCCGCAGGGTTCTTGGTGATGTTCTTAATTTCGGTGTTACTGTTCGGCCGAGTAAAACAACCACTAATTATTTGGATGGTGGTGCCTATGGCAGTTGTTGGTGTAGTTGCAGGCCTGTTGGCAGCCGATATGCCGTTTGGTTTTATGTCGTTGCTCGGCTTTTTGAGTTTATTCGGTATGCTAATAAAAAATGCCATTGTTTTGATTGAAGAAATTGACTTATTAATTGACGAGGGACAGGTTCCCAAACTCGCTATTACTAATGCCAGTTTAAGTCGTTTGAGACCCGTTTCATTAGCCGCAATCACCACGATTTTAGGTATGGCACCTCTTTTGTTTGATGCGTTTTTTGCTGACATGGCAGTGACAATTATGGGGGGATTGGCTTTCGCCACTGTACTCACGTTAATTGCTGTGCCCGTGTTGTATAGTGTATTTTTCAATATTAGCTACAGAAAATAATCCGTAGATTTAGAAACTCCTCAGCTTGATCAAAAATGCCAGTTAGTTACCTAACTGGCATTTTTTATTGAGAAAGTTACCAAGATTCTCGAATTTATCTATCTTTTAGAGTGTAAATAATTGACCTTGTTTGATCTTGTTTTTATTTTTAAGCAAGCTATTATTAGCATTCCATTGTGAGGATAAAATGTACAACTACCGCAACACAATAAAGAGTAATTTACTCACCTTACCAAATTAAGCCGAGCGTATTCCTTACGCTCGGCGATACTTTCCTGTTCGTTAATTTAAGTTAGTTAGTAACGTTAGCAAGCGTAATACGCCTGCTCATTAAAATATTCATATTTCCAAATCCTGGTTTACCTTTTAACGTCAATATTTACCGACGCTAGTCACCGTATTCAACTGAATAGGTTAGCGCAGTAGTGGTTTTTATATTGTCTGAAGTTGAAAGGTTAAACATAAAACAGAAACGATAATTTCAAACCAAGGTGCACGGCAAAGTGCCGTTAACCGATCTCAATGAAAGAGGTGATTTATGCAAAATAAACCTGAAATATTTATTTCAACTTCTGATTTAGCCATGCTTGAGGAACAACTTGAAGCGTCAAAATTGCCTGAAGAATTAGTCGCTGCCTTAGAAGATGAACTTGCCCGAGCAACCGTTATTGACGGTAAAAATATGCCAGAAGATGTAGTGACTATTGGCAAACAAGTGACCTTCAAAATACTAGATAGCGATAAGTTGTTTACAAAAACCTTATGCCTTCCCGCCGATACGGCCAAGCATGCAGATAGCATTTCAGTTTTCGCTCCCATAGGTTCAGCTTTATTAGGCTTAAGAGCTGGTCAGAGTATTGACTGGCAAACTCAACGTGGGCAGCAGTCAGTGCAAATAGTACAAGTGAATACTGGATCTAGCTAAACATCTTATTGTCTTCGTAAAGCTCGTGGAAATGGGTTCTATGGGCTTTTTTTGCAGTTGATTTGTGCTTAATTCATCACATTCAAAGTTTCACTGATTCTGCAGCTACAAAAAAACTTAACGGAAAATATAGGGTTACGATTGATGACATACACAAATCAAACTATTTCAGACTTAAAACAAACCAGCCCAGCTCAGGCGGAGTTCTATCAAGCCGTTGAAGAAGTGCTGAACTCCTTGGATCCCATTTTGGAATCCAACAGTAAATATCGTCAACAAGCAATTATTCAACGTATAGTCGAGCCGGAACGGCAGATTATGTTTCGCGTTCCTTGGATTGATGATAATGGCGACATTCAGGTCAATAAGGGGTATCGGGTTGAGTTTAATTCTGCCCTTGGACCCTATAAAGGCGGCTTAAGATTTCATCCTTCGGTGAATGCTAGCATCATAAAGTTTTTAGGCTTTGAGCAAATTTTTAAAAACTCCCTTACTGGTCTATCTATTGGCGGAGGTAAAGGTGGAGCAAACTTTAATCCTAGAGGACGTTCCAATAATGAAATTATGCGTTTTTGCCAATCTTTTATGAGTGAACTTTACCGTCATATTGGCCCAACTACAGATGTTCCTGCGGGCGATATTGGCGTGGGCGCAGCTGAAATAGGTTATATGTTTGGTCAATATAAGCGCCTAACTGGGCGTTACGAAGGGATCCTAACTGGAAAAGGTCTGCTTTGGGGAGGTTCATTAGCACGTAAAGAAGCCACTGGATACGGAACAGTGTATTTTGCAGATAATATGCTAAAAGCCAGAGAAGACAGTTTAGAGGGGAAAACGTGTTTAGTTTCAGGGGCGGGTAATGTGGCAATTTATGCAATGGAAAAACTTTATCAGTTGGGGGCTACGCCCATCAGTTGCAGCGATTCTTCAGGCACTATTTATCATCCCAATGGTATCGACCTAGAATTGGTAAAGCAGCTCAAAGAACAGCAACAAGCCAGTTTAATTGCTTATATTGAAAAGTATTCTAATGCTAAATATACGCCGACTTCAGATTATCCATCAGACGGTCATGCAGTTTGGCGTTATTGCGCTGATGCTGCATTTCCATGCGCGACGCAAAATGAGTTAACCAAGTCAGATGCTGAAGAATTACTCGCTAATGGTTGTCACTTGGTTTGCGAAGGGGCCAATATGCCATCCACTCAAGAGGCTGCCGATTTGTTTGTTGCATCTGATATCGCTTATGGCCCGGGCAAAGCCGCTAATGCTGGTGGTGTGGCAACAAGCCAACTGGAAATGGCGCAAAATGCGAGTATGCAGAAGTGGACGTTTGAACAAGTTGATCAGCAACTACAGCACATTATGGAAAACATTTTTGTGACTGCAAATGAGACAGCCAAAGAATTTGGCCAGGCTGGAAATCTCGTTCTTGGTGCCAATATAGCCGGCTTTCGCCGTGTTGCGGATGCGATGATCGAACAAGGTGTTGTTTAGTCAATCAGCATAGATTACTGATACTTCTATTCTGCTTTTTATGCCATTTAGCAGAAAAAGTGTGAGAAATGACTCAGCAACATGAAACAGCCAAAGAGAGTCGCTGCGAGAATCCATTTTTTAGTACAATTTATAGTCAGTTTTCCTCGACTTTTCGTGCATATTTATATATAGTGCGCGCCGTTTTGAACTAAGTAGTATTGCGCAGCGACATTGGGCTTTTATTGTGAACCTTGGTTTGTTTTTGTTGCTTTTTTACTATTTGGAATTTCGTTTTGATATCTACCGCAAACATCACTATGCAGTTTGGCGCTGAGCCACTGTTTGAAAACATCTCTGCTAAATTTGGCAATGGCAATCGTTATGGCTTAATTGGCGCTAATGGCTGTGGTAAATCCACACTTATGAAAATTCTCAGTGGCGATTTAGCACCTACCTCTGGCAACGTTTCTGTTTCACCTGGTCAAAAATTGGGTAAGTTAAGCCAAGATCAGTTCGCGTTTGAAAAATATTCTGTGGTTGATACCGTTATTATGGGTGACATGGAGTTATGGAAGGTTAAACAAGAGCGTGATGAAATTTACGCCAAACCTGAAATGAGCGAAGCTGATGGTATGCATGTGGCTGAATTAGAAACCCTTTATGCTGAAATGGACGGTTATACTGCTGAATCACGGGCAGGCGAGATTTTGTTAGAAGCGGGTATCGATGAACATTATCACTACGGTTTGATGTCACAAGTATCACCAGGTTGGAAAGTCAGGGTGTTACTTGCACAGGCTTTATTCGCCAATCCAGACATATTATTACTCGACGAACCTACCAACAACTTGGATATTTATACTATCAATTGGTTAGCTGAAGTGTTGAATCAGCGTAAGTCCACCATGATAATTATTTCCCATGATAGGCACTTTTTGAATTCCGTGTGTACCCACATGGCAGACATCGACTATGGTGAATTACGTATTTATCCAGGTAATTATGAAAAGTATCAAGAAGCTGCTTCACTTATTCAAGAGCAATTGTTGCGAGAAAATGCCAAGAAGAGCGAAGAAATAGAAGAATTACAGGCTTTTGTTGCACGCTTTTCTGCCAACGCCTCGAAAGCTAAACTGGCAACTTCTCGTGCGAAAAAAATGGATAAGATCCAATTGGATGAGGTGAAGAGCTCGAGTCGTCGTACACCGCGTATTCAATTCAAACAACATCAAAAACTGCACAGACAAGCTCTGATTTTAGAAGATATGAGTTTTGGTTTTGAAGAAGAGCCCTTGTTTAAAGACGCTAATCTGTTATTAGAAGCGGGTGCAAAGTTAGCCATTATTGGTGAAAACGGTGTGGGTAAAACCAGTTTCTTACGTTGTTTGATGGATAAATTGAAAGCGGAAGGTGTGGTTAAGTGGTCTGAGAATGCCACTGTCGGCTATTGTCCTCAAGACAGTTCAGACGATTTCGATTGTGATTTAAGCCTTTTTGATTGGATGTCTCAATGGCGCACGCCAAAACACAACGATTTGATGGTCCGAGGTTTATTGGGCAGTTTGTTATTTAGCGCAGACGACTTCAATAAAAAAGCGAAAGTGTGTTCAGGTGGTGAGAAAAATCGTTTGTTATTCGGTAAGCTGATGATGGCTGACTTAAATGTGTTGGTGATGGATGAGCCTACTAACCACATGGATATGGAAGCGATTGAAGCACTTAACAATGCTTTGAAAGATTTCGATGGCACTTTAATCTTTGTAAGCCACGACCGCGAATTTGTTTCCTCTTTGGCGACTCGTGTTATTGAGATTAAAGATCAACAAGTAATTGATTTTCAGGGCACTTATGAGGAATACCTTTCTCATCAAGGGTTACAAAAAGCAGTAGCTTAAGACCGAACTCAGACAATATTGATGAATCAAAAGCGCGCGAATTAGGGCGCGCTTAAATCAATAACTTCATTCGTTGTTGAGTTTTAGGTTTTTCGGTATTACATAATGCTTGCGTAAAATGTTATCAATTTCGCCTTCCTGTTTAAGTGATTTTATTACTGCATTTAGTTCCGGTAACAGATGACTCAGTTCTCGACGAAGGCGTAAAACGATATCGCCATGGGAATGAACACTGGCGAGTGATATTTTGACATTATGTTTTTTGGCCCAGTGACGAGCGGTTAAATTTTCTAGAATGGCGACTTCAAAACGGCCTCTTTTTAAGCCCCTAATTAATCCATCTTCTGTGCTAAAGTCGATTCTTGTAAACATATCATCATCGAAGTAACTATAGCCTGCAATAGTACCTACATGTTTGTCATAAATGGCGTGAGGATCTGCATATTTCTCGGCGTTTTCTTGTAAGGTGACATTGTATTCGGTTAATTCAAAAATCATAATGGATTGCACATATTCATCTCCCATATCACCATTTTTAAACCAACTCGGGCTCATAAAATCGATATCTAATTGATTTTCTTCGAATACTTTTGCTGCTCGTTTGGGCGGATAATAATAAAACTCATAAGAGTAGCCAGCCTTTTCCAATATTAAGTCAATCACTTCTGCGAAGATGCCGGGGTTTGCATCATCGCCGGAGTATCCATAGGGAGTCCAAGATTCGGTGCCAATTAAGTTGTATTTTAATGTGATTGATTTTTTATCGATTGCCTGAGAAGTTGAAACCATTCCAAAATAAGCCAAAACAAAGAATAGCATCCAAGCCAAAAGCTGGGTTCTAACAGAGGATATCTTGAAAAAACTGCAACAAGTCATAAAACTTACTCGTGTCCAAGAGTGAATTGTGAAATTAAGTGAAGTTGAAACTTCATTTATTCTACATAATACGTCATAAATTTATTTTTTCCTGTTTGATTAGCCGTTATTGTCTAATAAACTTCCACTGCGACTTAAAAATCAGTGTTGCATCAGTTTATGTAATATTTAAAAGCAAATTTGTTAGCTTCGTAAAGTTTACGTAAATTCAATTTTTTATTGCTGCAGAACTTGTACACTACCTTTATTATTTTAATCAAAATGCACAAATTACATGGACTTATGTTGTCACCTTTTTCTCCTATGAACAAAAAAATAAAGGGAATTTCGCTATTATTTATTTTGGCGTTGTTGCATGGGTGTGCTTCTGTCAAGTTAGACCAAGACAAAGAAATCCCAGCATTACCCAATGAGTGGCAGTTTCAGCACAGCGCCAATAAAATCGACGATAACTGGTTAGCAAATTTCACTTCTGATGCAAATAACCAACATTTAACCTCGTTGCTTAATGAAGCTATTCAAGCAAATCAGGCTATTCGCGCTCAAGCCTATTCTGTAGACATCGCTGAGCAGAGTCTGACTATTGCTAAAAGTAATTTTTGGCCATCACTGGATGCATCTTTTGATGCGTCTCGAAGTCGTAGTAGCGGTAATAGTTTTAGCCTAGAAGCTCAACTTTCTTATGAACTTGATATTTGGGGGGCGTTGTCGGACGCAGAGCGTCAAGCAAAGCTCAATTATTTGCAGGCTAAAGCTGAATTAGAAGAGGCAAGATTGCAGCTCGCTGGCAACGTTATTGTCGCTTATGCGAATGCGTCTAGGGCTTTTCAGCGGGTTGAGCTGGCCGCTCAACAAGTTCAAAATTCAACTGACAGTCTAGACATTATTGAACGTGGTTATCGGGCCGGCCTAAACGAATCTTTAGATGTATACCTTGCTCGTAATGAACTTAACAGTGATAAATCCACACTTGCAACAAACCAGCAAACATTACTGGAGAGTGTACGAGCTTTGGAACGGTTGTTAGGGCGCTACCCTGATGCAAAACTGGATGTAACTCAAGTATTGGCATTGCCTGATGTGGATGTTGCAGTCGGTTTACCTTCTGAGTTGGTGACCCGCAAACCAGCCTTACAAGCCAGTTGGCTGGCGTTAATGGCACAAGATGCAACCCTTGCCATTGCACATAAAGCTCGTTTCCCTGCAATCAATTTGGCCGCTAGTGTTGGTCCCTCAAGTGATTCTCTATCCGATTTACTATCAGCTTCCGCAGGCTGGTCGTTGATTGGCAGTATCTCAGCTCCGATTTTTAATGCGGGTAAACTGCGCGCCAACGAAGAGATTGAGTTGTTAACCTTAAAAAGTCTGGAAGAAGATTATTTAGATTCGGTGTTGAATGCATTACTCGATGTTGAAAATGCATTGTCTGCCGAGGCGAGTTTAGTTGAACGTTATCAAGCGACCCAAAAAGCGGCTGAAAATGCGCAATTTGCAAATCAACTGTCTTTCGAACAATACCAAGCCGGCCTAATTACTTACACCACAGTGTTAGAGGCGCAAGCAAGACTTATTACAGCCCAAAACAACCTTATTGATATTAAAACTGACTTAATTGCGAATCGAGTGCAACTGCATGTTGCCCTTGGAGGAGGAATGAACCTCTACGCCCCTATTCAAGAGCTTTGATTAAATGGTAATTTCTAAAAAAATCGTACTGCCCATTGTTGTTTTACTTATCACTGTAGTTACCGTGTTGATCATCTACAACAACCCTCCCCAAGCTGGCCGTCAAAAGCCATCTAGTGCGGCAGTGTTAAGTGTCGAAACGCAACTATTGCGACCTCAACGTTTTCACATCACTTTGGATAGCTACGGGGTAGTTACTCCGCGCACACAAAGCACCTTAATGTCGCAGGTGGCTGGGCAAGTCGTGTTTGTCAACGATGGTTTTCGCACCGGCGGATTCTTCCAAAAAGGTGATTTGTTAGTCGCCATAGATGATAGCGACTATCTTGCTGAAGTAAATATCGCCAAGGCGAATCTTATTACTGCGCAACAAAATTTAGCTGAGGAGATGGCTCGGTCTGAACAAGCTAAAATAGATTGGCAGCGCTTAGGCGGTAAACAAAAACCAACAGATCTAGTTTTACGAATACCGCAACAGGAAAGTGCGCAAGCTAATTTGACCTCTGCAAAAGCACAATTGTTAAAAGCTGAATTATCGCTAAAACGGACTAAGATAGTCGCGCCTTACAGTGGGCGTGTGGTCACCCAAAACGTCGATATCGGCTCGGTTGTTTCCAACAATACTGAGTTGGCGAGCATTTATGCGACTGACTATTTAGAGGTTCGATTAGCGATTAACAATAGTGATTTAGGCTTTGTGAATTTACCGGAAGCGAATATCGACAATACAATCTCTACGCCACCTATCAATGTGACTTTCACATCTGATCTGATTGGTCAGCAGAGTTGGACAGGTAAAATTGTGCGCACCGAAAGCGCTATAGATTCTGTTTCGCGACAATTGTACGTGGTCGCGCAAATAGATGATCCCTTTAATCAGGCTATCGAAAGGGGCGTCTCGATTAAAATAGGTGAGTATTTAACCGCAGAAATAGATGGCCGAACAATCGAAGAGGCTATTGTTATACCGGTAACGGCTATCTATCAAGGGAGTTATGTTTATATTGAAGAAGATGGTGTACTGCTGAGAAAAGAAGTACAAATTGCATGGCAAAATGATCGCCAAGCCTTAATTAAATCTGGCTTGGAAGGCGGTCAAGCGTTAGTTATAACGCCACTGGGACAAGTTAGTTCTGGAACCGCTGTTTCAGTAATAAATCAAGATGGAAAAAGCACTAAAAGGCTTAAAAATACTGAGCGTAAAGGCAAAGAACGATCTAAAAATCCTAACCTAAGACCAGACAAATCAAATAGTCGTCCTGGATCTAACTCTGCAGCGCAGAAGGAAGGGTAAATGATTGCTTGGTTTGCAAGAAATTCGGTTGCCGCGAATCTGCTAATGATCACCATCATTGGTGCGGGTCTATTGAGTCTGTCGAATCGAATTCCTCTGGAAGTTTTTCCTTCCTTTGAAGTCGATGTGGTGTCAGTCAGTGTCACCTTGGATGGGGCAACGCCAGAGGATATCGAGCAGGGCGTTACTATTCGCATTGAAGAAGCGGTGCAAGACCTCGAAGGTATCACTAAAATCATTAGTCAGTCTTCTGAAGGGGGCGGAAGTGTTACCTTTGAACTTGATAGTGATTACGACAGGCGCGATTTACTTGCCGATATAAAAAGTAGAGTCGATGCCATCAATACATTTCCAGCCGAAGCTGAAAACCCGGTTGTAGCCTTAGCCGATCGCAAACGAGATGTGATTACGGTAGCTGTCACAGCTCCTTACAGCGAGAAGGAAGTGCGTGAATATGCTGAGAAGGTGCGAGATGAGTTACTAGCTATTGATGGTGTTACCCAAGTAGAGTTAGATGGTATCCGCAATTATGAAATTGCCATCGAACTTAGTCTAGATAAAATCCGAGAGCTTGATTTAACCATTAGTCAAGTATCTGATATTATTGATAATAATAGTGTCGATGTGTCTGCAGGTAATTTACGTACTGAAAGTGGCGATGTACTGATTCGTTCAAAAGGCCAAGCATACCGAAAGGACGAGTTTGCATCTATTCCAATCAAAACTAATTCAGATGGCTCAATTATCCGCTTACAAGATATCGCTAATATTCAAGATGGCTTTGAAGAAACGCCGGTGCGAACGCGATTTAATGGTCAGCAGGCAGCATTTATTGAGGTTTATCGAATTGGCCAACAAAGTGCCATAGAAGTCGCCGATAAAGTAAAAAATTACATAGACGAACATCAACAGAGTCTGCCCAAAGGTTTTACTTTGAGCTACTGGGATGACGACTCTATGATTGTTAAAGGGCGTATTTCTAGCTTGGTTTCAAATGCGATTCAAGGCGGAATTCTAGTCCTTATTCTACTCACGTTATTTTTGCGTCCATCTATCGCATTTTGGGTATTTATTGGTATCCCTGTGGCATTCATGGGGGCGTTTATACTGATGCCAGTTTTTGGTGTGACGCTAAATATGATGAGCGTATTTGGTTTTATTTTAGTGTTGGGGATCGTTGTCGACGATGCCATTGTTACCGGTGAAAATATTTACACCCACTTAGGTACTGCCAAATCAGGCGAGCAGGCTGCCATTGAAGGGACACTTGAAGTCGCTAAGCCGGTTACGTTCGGCATTTTAACTACTGTAGCGGCATTTCTGCCATTAGCTTTTATTGAGGGGCGAAGGGGGGATGTTTTTGCTCAGATTCCCTATGTAGTAATTCCCGTTTTGCTGTTATCCCTTATCGAGTCCAAGTTTATTTTGCCTTCACACTTGAAGCACTTGAAACTGAGAACTGAAAAAACCAAACAAAGTAAATTGGATTACTACCAGCAAAAATTTGCCGACGGATTCGAGCAGGCCATACTGCGCTATTATCGACCTGCGTTGGTAAAAACACTGCGTTATAAGTGGACTACCATAATGACTTTCAGTGGTATTTTTGCAATTATTTTAGTGCTTATTCTCAGTGGTTGGACGCGTTTTGTATTCTTCCCTCGAATCCCTAGTGAAACAATAACGGTATCCTTAACCATGCCAACAGGCACTGCATTTGAAATCACTAACAAATATATTGTGAAAATAGCCGATGATGCCCGAGAGTTGCAGGAAAAATACACCGAGGAAGATACCGGTGAAAGTATTATCTTAAATATTTTAGCCACCACCGGTGGGCGTGGCGGGACGACTAATGCCGGTAGTGTAAGATTTGAAATTACACCACCAGAATCGAGAGCTTCGACTATTACATCCGCTCAATTGTTGAATGAATGGCGCAAGATGATTGGGGATATTCCTGGGGCTGAAGCGCTAAGTTATCGGGCCGAGTTAGGTCGTTCATCAGACCCTATCGATGTGCGATTGAGTGCTAACAATGTCGCCACTTTGGAACAAGTCGCCGACAAAGTGATAGAACGACTAAACACTTACCCTACAGTATATGATATCGCCGATAGTCTTTCTGATGGCAAACAAGAGTTGCAAATCGAACTGAACAAACAAGGTGAATCACTGGGTTTAACTAGAGCTAATGTAACCGGACAAATCCGCAATGCGTTTTTTGGTGCGCAAGTACAGCGTATTCAGCGTGGCCGAGACGATATAAAAGTGATGTTGAGGTTACCGTTAAGTGAGCGACAATCGTTATCGAGCTTAACCAATTTGTTGATTGATGTGGGTAATGGCGAGACGGTTCCTCTGTCGAGTATTGCGACTCTTACGCCGGGACAAAGCCCGTCGTCAATTCGTCGAATTGACCGTTTAAGGACAATTAGTGTTACTGCTGATGTAGATAAAAACAACACTAACATGACGGTTTTACAAGAAGATTTAAATCAATATATAGCTGACTTATTGATCCAATATCCTGGTGTGAGCTACGAGTTGGAAGGGGAAGCGGAGGAACAAAGAGACTCCTTCGGTTCTTTGACGACTGGTTTAGTTATCGTACTATTTATTATTTATGCGCTCTTAGCAATTCCATTTAAATCATATACACAACCACTTGTGGTGATGAGTGTGATTCCTTTTGGTGCGATAGGCGCGATAGCTGGACATTGGATAATGGGAATGGATCTCACTATCTTTAGCCTTTTAGGACTCTTGGCCTTAGTTGGCATAGTGGTAAACGATTCGTTAGTTCTTGTTGATTACATTAATAAAAAACGTGAGCTGGGTATGGACTTATTAAAGGCTATTCTAACCGCTGGCTCGTCCCGATTCAGGCCAGTAATGTTAACCAGTTTGACCACTTTTATTGGTTTAATGCCATTATTATTTGAAAAATCGACACAGGCACAATTTCTAATTCCTATGGCGGTTTCTTTAGGTTTTGGGATTTTATTTGCCACTTTTATCACGCTGATTTTAGTACCAATAAACTACTTAATACTCGAATCAGTTAAGCAGCAATCGTGGTTAAAATAAGCGCGAATATGTAACCTAAGGGAGTGCAAAATTAGCCACTAAATAACATTTAGTGGCTACTTCATTTGCGCTCTTTTAGCGTTCTTCGCGGCATGATAGCGGGGATTGACAAGTTGATACCTTTAGCGACAACAACAATCAAAAATTTATTGTTTATGGGCTACTTTTTCGCCTGGGGCATAAAGCCTTTCGGTATTAAATGCGCAACTGATTCACATTCTGGATTTAGCCAAACAGGCAAAGGAAAACGAGCCAGCATCTTTTCTGAAAATTGCAAAGCTGGGCCATCTATCAATCCATTTTCACGGTAGTATTGGTAAGACAAACTATCCCCCAAACTATAGTTCACTCGGCCTATCATAACCATCTGATAACTTTGCATCAACGAATCAACACTGACTAACTGGGCGCCTGCTTGGGTTAAGCGTTTCATTACTGGTTGTTCGTCAGATACCCTAAGAACACTGATGCTTTTGCCTGATAGCTCATTTATCGACTGCCAATCAAAAGGGGTGGATTCTGCAAGTCGATATAAGCCTAATGCAACATGAGGCATATCCAACATGATATAGGGCTGATTCTTATTGCCTTGCATGGTGTGCATGCTAATACACCACTCGCCAGACCCCATGATTCGTTCCGCTCTGGCAGTTGGTACCACAAAAGGGTCGAAATCGTAATTGACGGGCAGTTGATGCTTTTTTGTATAAGTACGCAGTGCATCAAACATCAATCCACCATTTTTTATCTTTTGGGTGCTGTATGGGGGAAATTCTGCACCGAGAACGAGTACTTTAATTGTTTCTTTTGAAGCTAGTTCAGAAGCCGCTGAAAATTTTCCATAAAAAATCAGGACTAACAAAAGTATGCATTGTGTAATTATTTTAGACATCGTTGAGCAGGGCTAATCCATTAAAACCTGAAGTATAGCCTACTATAACTGATGAGTTGCCATATGCACATAACGCAATCAAGTAGTTTTCACTAGTAGTAACTGAATATCAATAAGTTACCTAGTAAAGATGAAGGGGAATTAGGGGGATTTTAGGTTAGCGTTTTTATTAAATATAAAAAAGCGGCAATTAAGCCGCTTTTGCATTTGTAGGGCACATGCTTATTTTAATTATTTTTTAACAGGTGCTGGTTTTTGTTGGCGGGCATAGTTTTCTAAACTTGATAAACTCGGGCCATACCATTCTGTTGGCGCTTCGAAATACTCAGGGTAGTGTTTTTCAGCATAGGCGCGTATTTTAGGTGAAAGGATTTCCGAACTATTATAGCCACCCATCTCACAGTCGTAGAAACAATGTCCTTCGGCTTGTCCCATTAACATCCACGGTAGCCAAGGGGTGATTCGACTCCAAGCTCCAGAGTATTGAATGCTGGTCAAGTCTGGATTGGCTAAGTCGTCTTTATTGATAACGTAATTAAACATCTCAGAAACACGATTCATTGGACCTGAAGATTCTCTTGGCCATGTATCTGGTTGCAATGCATTAGGATAAAATAAATGAATATGCCTATTTAATGTGACGGTATTGTTTGGTGTTTCTTTCCAGGGGTAGAGCATGGGGATCTTTTTCTTCTCGGTTTTAATCAAACCACCATAAGAAGGACCCTCAGGAACATAGGGAGTCAGTTTATAGTTGAATGGGTCGTTTGCAACAGGCACCACTTTCACGGTTTCGTTGGTATATGGATTCGTCCATTCTTCTAATACGTCGCCAGTTTCTAAATCCGTATAAAAACCAACTTCTTTGAGCACTTTTCCGTATACGCCATTGCCTTCGTCAATTAAACGGGCATATGAAAATCCTTCAAACCCAAACAAAGGTTTAACTTTTTCATTAGGGCGAACGCCATTCACTATACCGGCAAAATAACCAAATTTTTGTTTACCAAAATCAAGATCACCTTGTAAACGAGCCATGGCATCACGATTCCATTCAGGATCGTGGTAAGGCAATGCACCAGATGCTTTAAAAGGCTTAGCTGGGCGATCAGTTGCGCAACCTGCTAATGCCAGTGTGCCGGAAGCTGCAACACCACCACCAATCAAAATTTTACCTGAATTAAGCAGAAAATCTCTGCGCTCAGAAGTGTTAGTTTTTAGCTTTTTAGAATCCATAATATCCTCGGTCATCAGCTATGTAATGCTTGCGAATACCTAAGTTGTTATATTGGGCACAACACTAGTATTCGTTAACGTTTATCAAGTATTTAATCTTGTCAGTAATAAGTACTAATTTAATTTGCAAACTTATTTTGCAATGGCTTTAGATTAGGGGCTGCAAAATACAAGGGCATTAACAAATGTCAAAAACAGCCTATCTTTTTGCATATTAGAAAGGTTTGCATTCAATCATTTATGGCATTTAGGTGTTTTATGTTTAGGGGGAGCAGAATTACACGCAAGGTTGCTCATTATTTAATCATAACGCTAGTAAATCTTTTGCATCACATAATATATCTTTGGCTAATACCCAATGGGTTCTCACTGGATTGCAGTGGTTAAATGTAAATTCCTTCAAAGCCCTATGACAATTATCAATGTTGAGATTGTTGATTAGTGGAAAACTGAATGCGTAATTTATGTATGAAGATATGAATTACGTTGTTCCATTCGGCTTACAGGAGAGCTTAAATAATGACAACTTATCTAATTACTGGCGCTAATCGAGGCTTAGGTTTTGAGCATACTAAACAAGCCCTAGCGGCTGACGAGAGCGTTATTGCAACTTGCCGAGAACCAGAAAAAGCAACTGAGTTGTTGGCATTAAGTGAGCGTTATCCAAAGCTGAGAATAGAGCAACTTGACCTATCTGAACATGATTCCATAGCGGCTATCGCTAAACGTTTAGATGGTGTGGCCATTGATATTTTGTTTAATATTGCTGGTTTGTTCGGTGGTGGTTGGTCGAATCAGGCTGATCGCTATAAACAGTCATTGGCGGGTATGGATTACGCCCTTTGGCATGAAATAATGCAAGCCAATGTATATGGCCATTTTGAGTTGATTGCAGTTTTATTGGCTAATCTTGAAGCGAGTACACGAAAAACCATCATTATGATGTCATCTGATTTAGGTTCTATCGCCAATAATCAACTTGGGATGGCTCACGCTTATCGTTCCAGTAAAGCAGCCTTAAATATGTTAACAAAAGGTCTTTCTATTGAATTAGCGCCTAATAAGATCACTGTTATTTCACTTGCTCCAGGGTGGGTGAAAACAGATTTAGGAGGTGATGATGCTCCTTGGGAAGTAGACGATAGCGTCAGACACCAGCGTGATGTTATTGCCAATTTAACTCCCTCTGCAACGGGGAAATTCATAGATTTACTTGGTAAATCAGTGCCGTGGTAAGGGCAAAAATCATTGTATTACCCGCAAAGATAAATACTTTTTAAGCCTTAACGTTAGTTTATGCTGCCCATTTCCTCCACTGCTTTGAGGTTAAGAATGCTGATAGTATTGGGTGAGATGACCGAAATGAGTCCATCTCCTCTTAGTTGGCTGAGGGTGCGGCTGACAGTTTCTACTGTTAGCCCTAAATAATCGGCTATATCTGTTCGCGTCATCGGTAATTCTATTTTTTCTGGTTTGGCACCAGGCAGGCGATTAAGTAATTGTTTCAACATAAAACAGACGCGTTCATAGGCTTTTAATTGACCCAAAAGGTAAACTTGTTCAAAGGTATGAGACATGACAACTGAACGGATTTCTTTCAAGTTTTCGCCTAACGTTGGAAGCTCTTCGGAGAGCGCCAAAAGGTGTTGACGTTTAAATTCGTAAACGGTCAGATTACTTAGACTTTTGACGCCATATTGGTAACTGTCAGAATTGGATAAACCAATGAAGTCGCCAGGATAAACGAACGCAAATATTTGACGACGTCCATTGCTCGCTATTTTTTCCATTATCCCTACACCAGAAACAATATTATATAGCCTGTCGGAAGGAACATGTTGCATAAAAAGGTACTGTTGTTTGGCAAGTACTTTCAACCTAGCGCTGTTTGATAAGCAGTCCAGGTCTGGCTTGCTCATGTGCTTGAATAATAGACAATCATCTCCAAAGCTAATGCTTTTATAGGGACTAGTTAATTGCACCATTGTTGAATCTCTCTCTATTATTTTGGGTTGTTTAATGAGTAAATGAATTACGCTACTCAGTAACCCATTTTGACGGAAAATTTCTTTCCGAATTACCACACTATTCAATGGATGCATTAAACAATTCTGCTGAAGCTCGTGAGTTAGTCGCCAAGATACGTCAGGCAGATGGTATTATCATTGCCACTCCAAGTTATCATGGCTCAATTTCTGGATTAATAAAAAACGCCATTGATTATTTCGAAGAAACGTCTAAGGATTCCCGAGTTTATATGGATGGTCTTCCGGTTGGGATTATTGTGACAGCTTATGGTTGGCAAGCAATAGGATCGACACTTGGCTCAATGCGCTCAATTGTACATGCATTGCGCGGTTGGCCTACACCTTTTGGAGCTGGTATTCGAGTAACCCCAGGTATGTTTAAAGACGGTACAGTTTATGATGCTAACGTAGACACTCAACTAACATTGGTTGGCAAGCAAGTGTTTGATTTTGCGAAACTACATTGCACTCCAACGTCAATTTAGTGATATCAAAACCGCACTCAGCACGAAGCTAATTTAGTTTTGCGTTTGATAAGTTTATGCCCCACAAATGGCATTATTTAGTTTAATCATATTACACGCCTTGCAAGGCCGATAAACTCAAATTGTTTCTTCTTTGCTAATACGTATTATGACGCTTTTTTTAAGCGTCAAACTCTTTTAATCCTTAATAAGCCGTACTGCAATTATCTCAGATTGCATATATTTCAACTTTCGAATTTATATTGACAATAATTATCAATGCGTGCAAATATAGATTTTTGCATAGCTATGCAAAAATGCTGATTAGCCAATTCTGGCTGATAAAAACAAGCTTAATTAAGGTCTGAATATGATTTATCAAATAGTACAAATGGACTTTAGGCGAGTGTTCATTAGCGGGCATTTTTGCGCAGCGCTAAAACGTTGTCATAACTATCTAATTGTTGGTTTGGTAAATGAGTGAAAATCATAAACAAGTGGCCGCGGCCAGCGATGTAGCCAAACTCGCAGGCGTATCCCAGTCCGCGGTATCCCGCACCTTTACTGAAGGAGCGAGTGTTTCGCTAAAAACCCGTAACAAAGTAATCGAAGCGGCGCAGCAATTAGGTTATCGACCTAATTTATTGGCTCGCAGTTTACTCAAAGGTAAGTCCAATATTGTTGGCGTGGTTTTAGGAAATCTGGAAAACCCGTTTTATTCTCAGATACTTGATGTGTTATCAACCAGTTTATCGGCGGGTGGTAAAAGGCTGTTGGTCTTTACCGTTGGAGCCAATGCTGAAGCTGATGCGCAGATAGATGAAATGCTTCAGTACCGAGTTGATGCCTTGATTCTTATGTCGACCACCTTGTCTTCCTCACTCGCTAAACAATGTCAAAGTGCCGGTATTCCCGTTGTCTTTTTAAACCGCACGGGACAATTTCCCGAATGCTGGGCAGTGACAGGTGATAACCAGCGTGGCTCACACTTAATTGGTAAGCACTTAATCGATTGTGGTTATCAGCGAATCGCCTTTATGGCTGGTTATGTTGATTCGTCTACCAGCTCAGAACGAGAGCAGGCATTTAGCCAATACATACAAGAACAAGGGCGGCCAGCTCCAATTCGCGAAGTAGGACATTTTAGCCGTCAAGGTGCATTAGCAGCGGCAAGACGACTATTAGCGCTACCACAGCCGCCAGATGCCATATTTTGTGCCAATGACCATATGGCTATGGCTTGCCTTGATGTCGCAAAATTTGAATTTGATTTAGAGCCTGGTAAAGACATCGGCATCGTCGGTTTTGATGACGTAAGCGCCGCTAGCTGGCCGAGCTTTGAATTAACCACTTTTAGTCAACCGGTGGCACTGATGGCACAAAAGGCCGCCGAGCTAATTATAAACCCTGCACTTGTGAGTCAACAGGCAGAACATTTTGTCGTACCAGGGGAGCTGCTTATTCGTGGCAGTACCGTTGGTAAAACGAAGTAAAACAACAAGCACAATTAACAAACTAGGATAATAGAATGGCCGTTTGGTTAAAACGCGGAGCAACCGCAGAAGTAAAAGCTGATGCTGATCGTAAAGTCAGAGATATTGTAGAAAGTACCTTAGCCGATATCGATCAACGTGGTGATGCCGCAGTGCGAGATTTGTCGATAAAATTTGATGGTTGGGATCGTGAAGATTATCGACTCTCAGCTAAAGAGATCCAAGCCTGTATTGATACCTTGTCGAAACAAGACTTAAAAGACATCGAGTTTGCTCAAGCACAAGTCAAAAATTTTGCCACCATTCAACGCCAATCGATGCAAGACGTAGAAGTGGAAACTATGCCCGGAGTTATTTTGGGCCACAAAAATGTGCCAGTTAACGCTGCTGGTTGTTATGTACCTGGCGGTAAATATCCGCTTTTGGCCTCTGCTCATATGTCAGTTATCACTGCAAAAGTGGCTGGGGTTAAACGAGTCATAACCTGTGCGCCACCTTTCAAAGGTAAACCTGCACCGGCGATAGTCGCAGCTCAGGCGTTGGCGGGAGCTGATGAAATATATGCTTTAGGCGGTATTCAAGCTGTGGGCGCGATGGCATTAGGTACGCAAACTATCGATCCTATCGATATTCTTGTTGGCCCTGGAAATGCTTTTGTGGCTGAAGCCAAACGCCAGTTATTTGGTCGCGTCGGTATCGATTTATTTGCCGGTCCAACGGAAACATTGATTATTGCAGACGAGTCGGTTGACGGTGAAATATGTGCTACCGATATCCTTGGTCAAGTTGAACACGGCCCTGATAGTCCGGGTGTTTTATTAACCAACTCTGAAAAACTTGCCCGTGAAACTATGGCTGAAATTGAACGCCTATTAGAGATATTGCCGACCGCAGATATCGCGCGCAAAGCGTGGGAAACCTACGGTGAAGTCATAGTCGCAGAAAGTTACGAAGAAATGGTACAAATTGCCGATGAACTTGCGTTTGAGCATGTTCAAGTGATGACCAGTGACCCGGACTATTTCTTGAATAACATGACAAACTTCGGTGCCTTGTTCCTTGGTCCACGCACCAATGTGTCCTTTGGAGATAAGGTGATTGGTACTAACCATACATTACCAACCAAAAAATCGGCTCGTTTCACTGGCGGATTGTGGGTCGGTAAATTCTTGAAAACCTGTACCTATCAAAAAGTCATCACTGACGAAGCATCCGCTTTGGTGGGTGAGTATTGTTCACGTTTATGTAACTTGGAAGGTTTTTCTGGTCATGGTGAACAAGCGAATATACGTGTTCGTCGTTATGGTCATAGAGATGTGCCATACGCAAGTGCCGTTGTTCCTTCTGATAAAACTCGCGCCTGAGGTGAATTGTGACTGAGATTAGCTTACCTAAACTTCCAAATATGCGACTAGATGGACGTCGTGCGCTAGTGACGGGGGCTGGTCGAGGTATTGGCATGGCAATGGCTGCTGGTTTAGCTGAGGTTGGTGCGCATGTGACCTTAGTTGCCCGTAGTCAGGGCGAAATAAGTGCGGTGGCTGCGGCCATCGTCGCTGCTGGTGGTCAGGCTGAAGCTGTGTGTTTGGATGTTACCGATTTACAACAAGTCGAGGTCTTTTTCGAGCAGCGCCAAGGGTTTGATGTTTTGATTAATAACGCGGGTACTAATCGTCCGAAAGGGATGATGGATGTCACTGAAGATGACTACGATGCAGTTTTAAATCTGAATCTCAAAAGTGCGTTTTTTGTTGCACAGGCATGTGTGAAAAAAATGGTCGCGTCAAATATTAAAGGTTCGCTTATACATATTGGTTCGCAAATGGGTCATGTTGGCGGCCCTAATCGGTCGTTATATTGCGCTTCAAAATGGGCCTTAGAGGGAATGAATAAAAGCCTAGCTCTAGATCTTGCAAGTTATGGCATTCGCTCCAATACCATAGCGCCAACCTTTATTGAAACACCCTTAACCAAGCCGTTTTTTGAAGATCCGTTATTTTTACGCTCGGTATTAAGCAAAATTAAATTGGGTCGATTAGGACAAGTGCAAGATTTGATGGGCGCTGCAGTATATTTGGCTTCGGATGCTTCTTCGTTAGTCACTGGAACCAGTATAGTGGTGGACGGTGGTTGGACAGCCGATTAGTTTGCCACACCCCCTGCCACTGCTTTGCTAGCTGCTAATTTCTGTTAGAAGATGGCCCAGTGCGTCCTCACATTAGACTTCTACTCATCTGGATCACCCTCTCGGTTCCGCTAATTTATTTTGTATCTCATTATTAATATGGATTATATTGCGTTGTGCAGCCTTGAGTAAAATGAAGCCTTAGGTTTAGATTATCCAATTGGAGAGAACAGCGCAGTGAGCAAAACATCGAACTGGCCCCTCAGTAGCCACAGCGAACGAATGGTGTCGCCCGTTGTTATTCGCCAGCAACTACAACAACATCCACTTACTCAAGATTGTTACCCTTTGGCAGTGGGCCGCTACGAAAAAGCGCTTTTTCATGAAATGTCACGAAATAGGCATGACGACAATATCTTGATTTATTGCTTTTCGGGCAAAGGTTTTTTACGTACTAGTGACTGGAGCGGCGAGATACAAAGTGGTGAGCTGGCGTTATTGCCTAGGGGAGTGAGTCATAGATATTGGGCAAATGCCGATGATCCTTGGTCGATTTATTGGTGTCACTTTTCCGGTCATCAAGCTCAAGAATATGTCTTTAATATGGATTATAAAAAGCAAATGCCGATCCTTAAAATCGGGCATTCACCCCAACTAATGGCACAGTTTGCCTCAGTGCTGGCCGAATCAAGCACAGGTTACAATACGCCAGCTATGATCTATGCTGCCAATATGCTTAAACAATTACTTGCTTATATCGGTAAGCTGGCGCAGCAAGTTAACACTCCCGAAAGGCAGCAATTTAACCTCGATATTTTACAAGCTTATATGTTGCAGAACCTGAATAAATCAATTGATCTGGATGCATTGGCAAAGCAGGTGAATTTGTCTAAATTTCATTTCAGTAAGAAATACAAAGAAGCGACGGGTTTTTCACCGGTTCAACACTTTTTAAAAATGAAAGTGGAATATGCCAGCTACTTATTAGAAACCAGCGAATTAGCGATACAGGGTATCGCTTCACGGGTAGGTTATGATGATAGTTTGTATTTTTCTCGATTATTTAAAAAACACACTGGGTTGTCGCCTTCAGAGTATCGAAAACTAAAGCATAGTTAAGTGATAATGCCTTTGGTTATTCTTGCTTAACGTCTTATTGGCACTACCGCAGTCGTCAATTTCGACAAACAACTAAGTTTACCTTGATCGTTCTCTAAGCGAATTTCCCAGATTTGTGAGCGAGAACCTAAGTGAATAGGTCTAACTGTTGCCGTTACTAAACCTGAGGATACCGAACGTATATGACTGGCATTGACTTCCTGACCAAACACTTGAAATAAGCTTGTGTCGACACAGTAGTAACCAGCTATGCTTCCTAAGGTTTCTGCAAGTACCACATTTGCGCCTCCATGGACTACACCGTATGGCTGAAAAGTGCGTTCATCCGCTGGCATAGTTCCACGTATAAAGTCGTCACCCACTTCCGTTACTTCCAGCCCAAGTGAGCGATTAATCTGACCTTTGGCTAACATTTGATTTAGATCTTCAACCTGTGGTTTTGCAAACCAGATACTCATTGCTTTACCTCAATAATCATCACAAAACATAAATTCCATCATACTAGCCTAGTGACGGTCAAATTAGTGTCACTTATAACGGACTATTTTTAGCCGTATGTATTTGAATAAACTGGTTTTATTAGTCTTGATATAATTGCATTATGCTGGAAAAGTCCAGAGCTCCATTGCCTTTTGACTTGTGCATCGAATACAGTGATTTTGCTTGCGAACCCATGGGCGCTGGTGAGCCACTTTGATGGCTAATGTCCATCGCCAAGCCTAAATCTTTGTACATCAAATCAACCTGGAAGCCTCCTTGATATCCGTTAGACGAAGGCACTCCTTCCATCACATTGGGATAAGGATTATATTTTTGTAACGCCCAATTATTGCCAGAGCTTTGTAACATTATTTGCGATAACACTGCGGGATCTAGGCCATTTTTTACGCCCATATTAAGTGCTTCCGCAGTGCCTGCCATTAGTACTGACAGCAACATGTTATTACAACATTTTGCGATTTGACCTGCGCCACTAGCGCCTGCATGAAAGATGTTTTGACCCATGTTCAATAAAATCGGTTTAGCTTGGGCAAATTGTGCATCTGTCGCGCCAACCATAAACGCTAAGGTACCTGCCACTGCGCCAGCCACACCACCAGAAACTGGAGCGTCAACAAAGCTTAATCCGCGCTGCTCGGCAATTTCACATACACGTTTTGCAGTTGCTGCATCAATCGTTGATGAATCAATGATTAAGACGTCTTTTTTAACCACATCAAACAATGGTTGCGATGACGATACGTAAAGCCCTTCAACATGCTTCCCAGAAGGCAACATTGAGATCACTACATCTGACTCTTGAGCCGCCTCAACCGCGCTGCTTGCGGCTAAACCACCTTTTGTTACGACATGTTTAATCGCCTCAGAAGATAAATCGAATACTTTAACAGTGTGACCAGCGTTAACTAAATTGATGGCCATTGGACCACCCATATTACCTAAACCTATAAAACCAATAACGGCCATGACTTTGTCCCTTACTAATATAACGTTAAACGGTGAAAAATCATTTCAATTCAATAGTGGTATTTACACCGGTATCAATATCATCGTCGAACCATCTTGCTGTGATGGTTTTTGTCTCAGTATAAAACTTCACGGCTTGCTTACCATAAGCGTGTTGATCACCGTAGAACGATTTTCGCCAACCAGTAAACGAAAACATCGGGAGCGGCACAGGGACTGGGACATTGATACCCACCTGTCCGACCTTTATCTCGTGTTGATATTTACGAGCAACTGCGCCAGAAGAGGTATAAATGGAGGTGCCATTGCCATAAGGGTTTTCATTAATTAGGTTAATGGCTTCTTCTAAGGTGTCCACTTCCAATACAATCAATACCGGACCAAATATCTCTTGTTGGTAAATTGACATGTCGCGAGTGACATCGGTGAACATCGTTGGACCAACCCAATTACCATCGGGATATCCAGCAACTTGATAGTCACTACCATCGAGTAAACAGGTTGCCCCCGCATCTTTGCCTTCTTGAATCAGCTTCAACACCCGTTGTTTCGCTTGTGGATTGATCAAAGGACCATAACCGGCTTCAGGATCATCCCAAACACCAGGTTTGACCTTCGCCAATGCATCACGCATTTCACCAATCCATTGCTTTGTTTCACCTACCAACACGACTACCGAAATCGCCATACAACGTTGTCCGGCAGCGCCAACTGAAGCTCCAGCAATACCATTAATAACTTGGTTTTTTGATGCATCAGGCATGACGACCATGTGATTCTTAGCGCCAGCAAAGGCTTGTACTCGTTTTAGGTGGTCGGTACCGGTACGGTAAATATGTTCACCCACAGCCACTGAGCCTACAAAGGAAATCGCCGGTGTATCTTTATGTTCCAATAATTGATTAACAGCATCTTTTCCACCGTGCACAACTTGTAATAAGCCGTCAGGTGCACCTGCTTGTTTAAATAGTGCCGCCAATCGCATAGGCGTGAGTGGATCTTGTTCTGACGGTTTAAGTACAAATGTGTTACCGCAGGCAATTGCCATGGGGAACATCCACAACGGGATCATCGCTGGAAAATTAAAGGGGGTAATACCGACGCAAACACCTAAAGGTTGCGTGATGCTGTAACAGTCAATCTTGTTAGCTACGTTTTCAAGAATCTCACCCATACTCAATGAGGCGATATTGCAGGCATGTTCAACAACTTCGATACCCCGCCATACATCCCCTTTGGCATCAGCAAAGGTTTTTCCGGTTTCTTTAGCCAGTAAGCTGGCAAGTTCATCATGATGCTCTTTAAGTAAAGCTTGGTAACGCAACATGAGTCGCGCTCTGTCACCAACTGGCACATCTTTCCAAGTTTCAAACGCTGCTTTGGCTGCGTTCACTGCATCTTCGACTTCTTGCGAGGTGGCGAGAGGGACTTGAGCAATCACTTGTTGGTCGGCTGGGTTGGTAACATCCAACCAGTGTTGGGTTTTACTTTGGACTAGCTCACCATTAATTAGCAATGGTACTTTGTGTATTTGTTCGGACATAACAATTCTCAAGTATCGTATCAATACTTTAAGATTAGCATATCTGGCCGAACTAGAAGATTGATAATCTTGTGAACATTATGGACTATCTTGCGATCATAAATGAGGGATTGTTAGCAGTTTTGTTGCGCTCACGCCGATGGCGATTTGCCCATAAACTGGCAATATCGCCTTGCTCGGTCAGTGAAAGTTAATTTGTTAGTTTAACCTTTGGAAAAAATTGAACGATCCTTGGTCACCGATTTTTCTAGAAAAATTAATGCCAAGTTCAATCAATTGAGGTGCATTATTGTACTGTTTAATGACTTTTTTCAGTTCACTGACCGCGCGTTTTGTTTGGTCAACGCTATCTAATGCAATAAAGTAAACATAAGCGTATTGAACATTTTGCGAGTCCCATTTTATAGCCTGTTTAAATGACTTTATAGACTGCAATTTTTGTTGCTGACGAATTAAATGCAAACCTTGCGCGTAGTGTAATACTGCTGATTTAGGGTTGGCTGTTAGCCCTTGTTGAAGGGTTTGTGCAACTTTATCGGTTTGTTGTGATGCACGATAAATATCCACCAAATTAACGTAATTGATATCAAAGTAAGGATCGACTTCAATTCCATGTAAAAGTGCATCTATCGCTTGCTGGTTTTGTTGAAGTTTCATATACACTTGGCTTTGGTTAAGGTTCCCTTCACCGCGCCACTGGGTTAATTCATTGCTGCTAAGTAAAGCGTCTAATGCTTGTTTGAAAACTGGGGTTGCTTCGAAGCCCAAGTTAATTAGGTTACTGGCCGCAAAAACGCGTACCGCTTTATATTGATCGCTGAGCAGTGTTTGATAGCTTTTTAAACGTTCTGCTGGTGGCAGTAATTGGCCTATTCTGGCAGTGGCCAAGCGAATCAAATCATGCTCTGAGCTTACCCATTGTTGAATGTCTGCGTCGCTCAACTGTTGAACTGAATTAGGTAACATAGAGATGGCGCTGGCGCGTTTTATCACACTCAGTTGTTCGTCGTTAATTAATGCAAAGTGTGCTTGCAACGGAAGGTAGCCCTGATGCATCAGGTCGATATAAGCCTGTTCCCCTTGAGGTAACGATTTAGGTTTACCGTGCCATTGTTGCACATTTTTAGCTGCCCACTGCGCAGACTGGTCTTGATGGCATTGATTACAAGCATTCGGCGTTCCATAGGTTACCGACAAATCTGGACGAGGAATGGTTAAACTGTGGTCACGTCGATCATCTACACCCATGTAAGTGGTTTCTGGCATATGACAATTAACGCATTGTGCGCCAGCGGAGTCCATCGGGTGACGAATATGTTCAGGCTGCTGGTATTCTTGAGGACTGTGACATTGCAGACACAAACCGTTGCCTTGCACTTTAATTTTCATACTGTGTTGGTTGTGGCAGTCAAGACAATTGACCCCAGCGGCAAACATTTTACTTTGCAAAAATGAGCCGTATACATAAACCTCTTCTTTGATATGTCCATCGGCATGATACAAAGGAGGCGATAACAGCGTGGGCGAAAATTGGTCCAAAAATGCTGTTTCAGGGTTGATTCCATCAGTAAGCGGGGCACGTAAAGAGTGGCAAGCAAAACAGCTATCCATAAATTTATTATCGCGAGGAGGGCCTTGCCAATGAGCTACTTTATCCTCTTTACCCCGTAACCAATTGCCAAACTCCCGTTGCTCTTCTTTGTTTAACAGTGACTTAGTGCTTGTGGTTTGCCTGGCGTTTGTTTTTGGATGTTCAGTCATCTCACCATGACAAGATTGACAACCCACATTGATATTGTCCCAATGTGTATCGAAACTATCTTCGGCTACGTTGTAATTGCGTTTAAGTCCGTCTGAATGACAGTCGGCGCACATACCGTTCCAATTTTGCAAAGGTTGTTGCCAATGCAAGCGGTCATTGGGTTTAATGTCTTCTTCAGGATAAATGGGGTACCAACGCTGGCCACCATTTTGTTTTGTTCTTGAATCCCAAGCAAAGGGGAAAACTTGTAATCGACCACCTTCTTTTTCGATAAGGTATTGTTGCAGCGGATAATGGCCAAAGGTGTATTTTACTTCATAGTCATGGGTGCTTGAGTTTTCAGTAAAGCTAATTCGATAAGTATCATTTTTTGTATAAAATTTGGCGTGCTGTGAATAATGCTCTGTTTCAACGCCAGAAAAGTCGCCCAACACACTATGTTTGTCGGCAATTGCCATCGCCTTCGCATGGTCTGATTGTTGCCAATCTGACACTGCTTGCTGATGGCAGCCGACACAGTCTTTTGCCTCAGCAGCAGCGCTCACATTGTTGCTGCTGGTGAATAGAAAAAACGCTATAAATAGGGACAGAAATTTCATGCAATTTTCTCTATTTTATGAATTTAGTGTGAAAAAACGTGGCTAGTATAACCTTATTTTTTAACAAAAAACATCACACTTAAATCCACAAAGTACATGATTTTGTATGTATTTATAGCTCCTGTTAGGTAACTGAGTTAAATCAACTTATTCAGAATATTACGGATTTTATCCGGTGCTTCAACAGATGGTACATGGCCTACATTTTCAAGCTCAATAATGTCACTAACGCCCATTATCTTTGCCAACGCTCGGACTAGATCTGGTGGGGTGGCTACATCGTCTTTACCGGCAATGAAGTTTTGCGGTATATTAAGTGAATGAAGCTTACTGGCTTGATCTCTTTTTCCAAGCCACTCACAAAGGGCTGCATAAGAAAAATCATCAGTAGCAGCTAAACTTTGCTGCCAATGTTTTGCTAAATTTGGATCTCGTTGTGTTGATGTGGGGCTAAACCATCTGGCCACAATGTCGGCGCTCATTTGTTGCAGACCAACTTCTAGTACTGTTTTTTTGCGCTCTAGCCAAGCCTCAGGCGTACCAATTTTGGCACCTGTATTGGTTAATGTGAGACTGAGCAAGCGAGTAGGGTGGAATATTGCAAGTTGTTGCCCGATGGTGCCACCAATTGAGGTTCCAACGTAATGAAATTGACTAATATCTAATGCATCACACAGGTTAAGCAGTTGAGTAACCAAATCAAGCTCACCAAGAGGGGCTGCATCTTTAGCGATAGGCTGACTTTTTCCGTGACCAGGCAAATCCCACCTGAGTACATAGAAATCGTTGGCCATTGCTTGGGCAACTTGATCCCAAGCATCAAGGTTCATCCCCAGAGGATGCGCTAAGACCATTGGCGGTTTTGCAGCAGAGCCTAAAGTCTCAAAATGTGTGGAAGTATCTATATTTTTCATAATTTAACCTATGCTCGTTCAATTAACATTGCGATGCCTTGGCCTACACCAATACACATTGTACACAACGCATACTTTTGTTGACTTTGCTGTAATTGAAAAGCTGCTGTTTGTACTAAGCGAGCCCCTGACATCCCTAATGGGTGCCCCAAAGCAATTGCGCCACCATAAGGATTAATTCGCTCATCGTCGTCTTCTAATCCAAGTTCTCGGATACATGCTAACCCTTGTGCAGCAAAGGCTTCATTTAGTTCGATAATCGCAATATCTTGCAGCTTGATTTTAGTTCTGGACAGTAATTTTTTGACCGCGTTTACCGGGCCTATACCCATATATGCTGGTTCGACCCCTGCAGTGGCCATCCCGATTACCCGAGCTACAGGTTGTAAATCATAGCTATTTACCGCTGATTCACTAGCAACAATCATGGCTGCAGCCCCGTCGTTTATTCCCGACGCGTTGCCCGCTGTGACACTTCCATTTTCTCGAAATGGCGTTTTTAATTTTGCTAGCGCTTCTAATGTGGTCTCTGGACGTAAATGCTCATCTTCGGTAATTTGCACGGCGTCACCGCGTCTAGGTTGATAGCTAATAGGTGTAATTTCTTTAGCAAAACAACCTGCAACTTTCGCCCGCTGGGCTTTTTGCTGTGAATTATATGCAAAAAGGTCTTGATCGGCCCGCGAAATCTTATAGCGTTCTGCAACATTTTCAGCCGTTTGCGGCATGGTTTCAGTGCCATACAGTTTGTTAAGCTGGGGATTGATAAACCGCCAACCCATAGTAGTGTCTTGCATTGTTTGTGCGCGATCGAACGCAGCGCTTGGTTTACCCATTACATATGGCGCTCGAGACATCGACTCAACACCGCCTGCAAGATAGATCTCAGCCTCAGCACTTGCGATGGCTCTAAACGCAGTACCTATTGCATCCATACCCGAACCGCACAAGCGGTTAATGGTTGTTGCCGGTACTTCAACGGGTAATCCTGCTAGTAGCGTAGACATGCGAGCAACATTTCGATTGTCTTCCCCAGCCTGATTAGCACAGCCAAATATTGCATCATCAATCTGTGAGGTATCTAATTTAGGCATGTCGGCAAGCACGGCTTTAATTACTTGCGCTAACATATCGTCGGGTCTGACATTTGCCAACGCGCCACCGTATCGACCAATCGCTGAGCGTTTAGGAGAGCAAATAAAAACTGACATTACACTTCTCCTTGAGCGCTGTGAGCGCGTTCGGTTTTTTCTTTCAATTGACGCAGAACATCCAGCTCTTGTTCATTCGGTGACGGGGTGGTGGTGAGCGCTTCCGAAAACTTAATCGGCCATCCGGTGGCGTTAATAACCTGCTCTTTAGATACACCTGGATGCAGGCTAACTACCACTAATTCTTTAGTGTTAGGATCTGGTTTGAGAATACATAAGTCGGTGATTACAACAGTTGGGCCTTTGCCTATCTGCGGATGTTGTTCTCGTACCTTTCCATCGCGACCAAAGCCTACAGTAGTGACAAAATCTACCTGCTCTACAAAAGTACGAGTAGAGTGTTTTACGGTAATAAAGACTTCTTTTGCATTCGTTGAGATCTCTGGTGCGCCGCCGCCTCCTGGTAAACGAACTTTAGGGTTGGCGTAACTTGTTTTCCCTAGTTTCGATGTCGTACCATCATTTGCCGCGATTACGGTAGTATTCAAATTTGCATATTTATCAATTTGCGCAGTGCCTAAAAATCCCACATCAATGTGACCGCCTTGTAACCAGTATCTAAACATCTCTGGTACGGATACGGTGGTTAATGCAGATTCACACAGTTCACCATCACCAATAGATAAGGGCAAAATTTCAGGTTTAGTTTGAATCGTGCCTGATTCATAAATTAAGGTAATATCTGGCGCATGTGTCATGCGTGCCACATTGGCAGCTTCACTAGGTAAACCAATGCCTACAAAACAGGTCATATTATTTGACAATGCACGGGCTGCGGTCACTGTCATCATTTCAGCAGGGGTGTAATTAGCAGTCATGTTAGTTTGCTCCTGTTTGCAGAATTTCGTCTTGTAACCATTGCTTAAAACGTTCTCTATCTCTACTGATTGCATCCCAATCGAGATAATATTGATTATCACGTTGGTAGTAGCCATGGGCGTAGGAAGGGTGAGCGCCCTTAGGTACAACTGCAATATGATCAATCGTCCATGCTGGTAACACACATGAGTTTGGTCCAGCGTTGAGGTCATCAACTATTTCTTCAACGGTAACAATACTGCACTTTGAACTCAGTACGACCTCTTTCTGTACACCGATAATCCCTTCAATTAAGACATTGCCATGCCTATCAGCTTTCTGCGCATGGATGATACCTACATCCGGTTTTATAGCCGGAACACAGGCTAATTTTTCACCGGTGAATGGACATTCCACGGAAGATATGGATTCATTGACATCGGGTAATTCACTGCCGATATAGCCTCGAAAAACAGCCATAGGTAGACCCGCAGCGCCTGCTTCATATGCATTGGCCATAGCTGCATGGCTATGTTCAATAGACTCTAAGGCATTGGGGTAATCATTTTGAAATGCATCTCGTAAACGGTGTAATGATCCGACACCTGGGTTCCCACCCCATGAAAAAATTAGTTTTTTTGCACAACCTGCACCCACTAATTGATCATAGATTAAGTCTGGGGTCATTCTTATTAGGGTTAAATTACGTTTTTGCTGGCGAATAATCTCATGTCCTGCTGCAAATGGAATAAGGTGTGTGAAACCCTCCAATGCAACGGTATCACCATCGCTTACAGATTCAGATATTACTTGTTGCAGTGAATTGAAAATTGCCATTCTTTCCTCTTGTTCGCATTACAAACATATATTCATTATGCGAACAATGTAATGTACACTGTGTTAATCGTCAAGTCATAACCGTGCTAAAAAGCATTAAAAATGATTACGAAGTTGATAAAAAAGGTTTTAATTCTTTGGATTAGATAGAATGACAAATAGCTTAATGAAGAGAATGAAGGGCGCTTTAACGTGAATGAAGAAAAAATATCAGTAGATCATCGGGATTATGTGGGTGCGTTAGCTTCGGGGCTTGAAGTCTTAGGCTCTTTTGATGTGCAGCATAAAAAAATGACACTGTCTGAAGTCGCGCAAATCACAGGTATGGACAGGGCGAAAGCTCGTAGGCTTCTATTAACTCTACATGCGTTAGGATACATCGCCAAAGATGGGCGTCAGTTTATGCTGACACCTAAAGTATTGCGCCTTGGTTACGCATTTAATGCCACCAATGACCATCTCGATGTCGTGCAACATTACTTGCAATCAGTCACAACTGAGCTGGGCGAGTCTTGTTCTTTGTCGATACTCGACAACCAAGAAATCATATATTTGGTAAGGTCGTCGGCTGCCCACCGATTAATGGCGATTAATTTAACCCCAGGTACTAGATTACCGGCAGCTTATACGTCGATGGGCAGAGTGTTGCTTGCTCAATTGTCTGAAACCCAACAGAAAGCGTGGCTGCAGACGGCCGAACTTTATCAGCATACAGAAACCAGTATTGTGGATAAAAAAGACTTTTTGAACATGCTGAAAGAGGTCAAACAGAACGGGTTTTGTGTGGTTGACCAAGAATTGGAATTAGGTCTACGATCCCTCGCCATTCCCGTGTTTGATTATCATGGAAAACTACTTGGGGCGGCCAATATAAGCACCAATTCTCTGCGAGTCAGTATCGAAAAGCTTATTAACGAATATTCACTGGTGTTAAAAGATGCCGCTAAACAGATTTCTGCGCATGCTAAATAGCCGGTTTGAATTGTTTATTATGGCCTAAATCTAATACTGCTTACGAATACCGACCGTTTTTTTGATTCTCAACTAATTCATCCAGTATTTGTGTCGCAGCTTGCATTATTTCGCTATAGGGCTCTTTTCGTCGGCTGCAAATGACAGGGCTAGTTATGGATTTATCTTCTAGTTGCACCAGCACTACATCATCTCTCGTCATGCGTTTAACTTGTTCAGGCACAAGCGCAAAGCCCATTTCTGAGGCCACCAATGCCAACGCCGTTTGAATATCATTTACCTGTTGTGCAATACGTACGTTCAATCCGTTACGAGAGAATAAATCAATACAAATGTCGGCAAATGTCGGGCTTTGACCAGCTGGATATAGGATCATAGGTAACTTTGCTAATTCAGCCATGGTGATGGTTTTTGATGCCAACGGGTGTTCTTTATGCAGTGCCACTAACATCGGCTCTTGTAACAAGGTTGTCTGTTCAATTTCTGGATCGTTTATATAGATGCGTCCTAAACCGATATCAATTTTGCCGGTTTTGAGTGCGTCTAATTGGTCACGGGTTTTTAATTCGTACAATATAATTTCAGCTGTGTTGTTCTGCCTTAACCTTCTAACCATGGTCGGAAATTGACCATAAAAAACCGATGGTACAAATCCAATACCAAAAACAATTTTGCCACTTTCGGCCACTCGACGTGTATCTTCTATGGTTACCGATACCTTAGATAGGATTTGTTTAGCATGTTGCCAAAAGTATTGGCCGGCCGGCGTCAAAGTTAATCCACGTGGATGGCGGTTAAACAAAGTGACACCGATCTCTTCCTCTAACTGTTTGATTTGTCTGGTTAAAGGTGGCTGAGCGATGAAGAGTTTTTTAGCCGCGTTGGTTAAGTTTAACTCCTCAGCTACCGCACAGAAATAGCGTAGATGCCTTAGTTCCATCATACCTCCAAGGTATTGCTCGCAACCAATTCAATATTGGTAAGCACTCAAAATAGCATTTAAATTAAATAAACTTTAACTACATGGTAACAGACGATTAACATGAGCAAGATTGCAAGTATCAATACTTTTATTGTCGATATTCCGACAATTAGACCACACAAACTGTCGATGACCTCGATGTCAGTACAATCAATGGTGATTGTACGCATCCGTGATAATAACGGTTTAGAAGGTATAGGTGAAGGTACTACTATTGGTGGTTTAGCTTATGGACCTGAAAGCCCCGAAAGTATTCAAACGAATATCGACAAATATTTTTCGCCACTCATTATCAATCAGCCAGCAAGCAATATCAATGTGCTGATGCAAATGCTGAATCAATCTATCCGCGGAAATTACATTGCTAAATCAGCAGTAGAGACCGCTTTGTTGGATTTGAAAGGCAAGCAGTTAGGTGTTCCTGTTTCTGATTTATTAGGTGGTGCTTGTCACGATAAAGTGGACTGTCTTTGGGTATTGGCCTCTGGAAATACTGAAAAAGATATCGAAGAAGCCAAAGCAATGATTGCGCAAAAAAGGCATTGCCACTTTAAGATGAAAATTGGTGCTAGAGCACTCGAAGCAGATATTGAGCACGTCATAGCCGTGAAAAAAGCTCTTGGCAGTAACATCAGTATTCGCGTGGACGTGAATCAGGCGTGGAACGAAGTGACCGCGGTAAAAGGTATGGCAGCGCTACAAGATGCAGGCATTGATTTAGTTGAGCAACCGACACCGGCTAAAGATTTTGCCACTTTAGTGCGATTATCCGAAAAATTTAATATTCCGATTCTTGCCGATGAATCTATTGCAGACAAACAAGACGCCTACATTCTTGCCAAGCAGGGCTTTGCTGGCTCAGTGGCACTCAAAATTGCAAAAGCAGGCGGGCTTAAAGGCGCACTCGATGTTGCTACTTTGTGTTCCGCTGCTGGAATCGATGTTTACGGTGGAACCCTGTTGGAAGGCTCAATAGGCACAGCCGCCGCCTTACACGCATGGTCGACCATCCCTAATATGCAATTTGGCACAGAAATGTTTGGCCCTTTGCTTTTAAAAGACGATTTTATCAAAAACCCACTTCAGTATCGTGATTTCGGTGTTGAAATTCCTACGCTTCCAGGATTGGGACTTGAGATTGATGAAGATAAATTTACTCACTACATGCGTAAGTAACGCGAGGATAAAAATATGTTATTTCAAGTAAATATGACCGTAATTCCACCAAAAGATATGCCTAAAGAGCAATTTGACGAAATAAAAGCAACAGAAAAGAAATATGCCGAGCAGCTTCAGCAGCAAGGTATTTGGAAGCACCTTTGGCGCGTTGTAGGGCAATATGCCAATGTGAGTATTTTTGAAGTAAAAGATAATGCGCATCTCCATGAGATTTTGATGGGGCTTCCTTTATATCCCTATATGGAAATGACCGTGACTCCTTTGTGTGATCACCCTTCTTCCATTCATTAATCATAATCAATTAGCGTACTTGGAGATTTTTATGAGCGTTAAAACAATGCAAACAGAAGCAGTACAAACCCTACTAAAAAAAGCGGCTGGACTAGATAAAGAAGGCGGAAACCCGCGTTTTAAAACCATAATGCATAGGTTTTTATCAGACATTTATCAAATGATAGAAGACTTGGACATTACTCCAGAAGAGTTTTGGCAAGGCGCTAATTACTTAAATGAGTTAGGTACAAACAAAGAAGCGGTATTGTTAGCGCCAGGTCTTGGATTCGACCACTATTTAGATATTCGCGAAGATGCAAAAGATGAGTTAGCAGGCATCGCTGGTGGTACTCCTCGCACAATTGAAGGGCCACTTTACGTAGAAGGTGCACCTATTATCCAACAAGGCGAAAAAATGGATGATGGTAAAACACCAGGCCAAGAAATGTTGCTACATGGTCGTGTTACCGATGAAGAAGGAAACCCAATCGCCGATGCAATGGTCGATATCTGGCATGCAGATACGAAGGGCGCTTATTCATATTTTGATCCAAGCCAAAGTGAATTTAACTTACGTCGCAGAATTCGTACCGACAAAGATGGGAAATATGTTGTGCGCTCAATCGTGCCAAGTGGATACGGATGCCCTCCAGGCGGATCTACCATGAAAGTGCTTGAAAACTTAGGTCGCCACGGCAACAGACCTGCTCACATTCACTACTTTGTATCTAAACCTAACTTTAAACACCTTACCTCGCAAATTAATTTAGCCGGTGATGAATACACCTATGACGACTTCGCTTTCGCCACACGTGACGAACTGGTTGTTGATGCAAATCCGGTTAATGATGCCAAACTTATTAGTGAACATGGTTTTGCCAAAGAATACCTAGATGTTGAATTTAACATCGAACTTGTTAAAACCACTGAAGAATCAATCCAGCAAGCCCATCCTCGTGCCCGAGTATCCTTAGAACAAGCATAAGTTTATTCTTTGGTGATGCAAAAAGTTTACAAAAAGAAGGTTACTAAAGCCTCGGAATGTAAACGCATTGAGCCCATTTGGGCTCTTTTTTTATATTTTTTGTAGATGCTTTAACCTATATGCCTTTTATTAAACGACTAGTTGCTCGTTAATCTCCTCTTCTAACTAATCTGCTTTATTTCACATTGATTGATGCAAAGGGGCGCTCTGTATTTATTGATTTGCGGCTGAGTGCTGTATCGCACAGACTAGCGTCCATTAAAAGGTCAGTTTAGGGTGTAATGGTCAACTCTTCTTGGACACTTTATTAGGCACTTTTCATTAATTTCATCTCATATTCAACTGGTGAGATGTTTCCCAGTTTATGGTGTCGTCGTTTCTGGTTATAAAATGGTTCGATATAATCAATAATATCCGCTTGGGCCTGGTGACGAGTTTGATACCTTCGGTAGTTAACTCTTTCAGACTTTAAACTTCTAAAGAAACGTTCCGTAACGGCGTTATCTAGACAATTTCCTGCTCGACTCATGCTTGCCTGGATTTCAAATTCACTCAAACACTTCTGGAACGAATCACTGGTGTATTGAGCGCCCTGATCCGAGTGGAATATGACTCCTGTCATAGGCTCTCTTTTATTAACTGCTAAACGTATAGCGCGGGTTGTTAACTCAGTATTGGGTTTATCTGAGAATGCCCAGCTAATAATCTTTCTCGAG